>JBBIUF010000010.1:0-64274 GCA_037440365.1 Chloroflexota bacterium | reverse complement strand
CTTTGCAAACAATCCAGCCGCCGATCATACGAGTGACCGGCGGCTGAGAAATACCTTTACTTTCGCGCGTACTGCTTTTTGCCATCCTCATATGCATCGCCGCCGTAAATGTCGTTGACGACGATGACTGGAAAATCTTCGACCTGGATTTCTTGTAGCGCTTCCGCGCCCAGTTCTTCATAGGCGACGATTTTGGCTTTTTTGATCCGTTGCGCGATCAATGCCGCCGCGCCGCCTGTCGCCGCAAAGTACACGGCTTGATATTTCTTGATTGCTTCCTTGACCGGCGCGGCGCGCAATCCTTTGCCGATCATGCCTTTCAAGCCAATCTCCATCATGCGCGGCGCATACCGATCCATGCGTCCGCTCGTCGTGGGCCCGGCCGAGCCAATCACGTTGCCGGGTTTCGTTGGCGAGGGACCCATGTAATAGACAATTTGACCGTCAAAGTCCACCGGCAATTTCTCGCCACGATCGAGCGTCTCAACCAAACGTTTGTGCGCCGCGTCGCGCGCAACATAGACCGTGCCCGTAATCTCCACGCGATCGCCCGCGTGTAATTGCGCGAGCACATCGGGTGTCAATGGTGCAGTGATTTTCATATGATCTCCTAGTAAATGGGACGCGAACGAACGCGGAAATCCAATTCATTCGTTCGAGTTCAGCGTCCCTGGCTGAATCTGATTACTGACGATTGAGGATCGCGTCGCGGATGGCATTTCCGGCTTGCACCGTGTTTGCCGTGCCGTGCAAATCGGGCGTGAGCATTTTGCCCGCTTGCGTCGTCGCGATCAACCCATTCATTACCAACTCGCCCGCTTTTTTCTCGCCCAGAAAATCGAGCATCATCGCGCCTGCCCAGATCGTGCCAATTGGGTTGGCGATCTGTTTGCCGTAAATGTCCGGCGCGGAACCATGCACGGGTTCAAACATCGAAGGATATTTGCGTTCCGGGTTCAGGTTCGCGCTGGGCGGCGTGCCGAGACTGCCCTGGATCGCGCCGCCGAGATCGGTGAGGATGTCGGCAAACAGATTCGACGCGACGACGACATCGAGTGTTTGCGGATGCGTGACGAACCGTGCGCACATCGAATCAATGTGCCACTTGTCCGTTTTTACATCGGGATATTCTTTGGCGAGTGCCGCAAAGACTTCATCCCAGAACACCATGCTGTACTGACACGCATTCGATTTGGTGACGCTCGTCAATTTCTTTTTCGCGGTCGTGCGCGCCATTTCAAAACCAAAGCGCATCACGCGCTCAACCGCGTGGCGCGTGAACACGCTGGTTTGGATCGCCACTTCATGCTCGGTGTCAATGTGAACCCGCCCGCCCGCGCCGGCATACTCGCCTTCCGAGTTTTCGCGCACGCAGACAAAGTTAATGTCGTCCGGGCTCTTGCCTTTGAGCGGACCTTCCAAACCAGGGAGCAACCGGATCGGGCGCAAGTTGATGTATTGCTGGAAACTTTTGCGAATCGGCAGGAGCAAGCCCCAGAGCGTCACGTTATCCGGCGCGAGTGTGGGCATACCGACTGCGCCGAGATAGATGGCGTCGAACTTTTCCAGAATCTTCAAACCGTCCGTGGGCATCATCTTGCCGGTTTTTAGATAATACTCGGTGCCCCACGGAAATTCTTCAAAGCGAAAATCGAAACTGCCGCTCACGTGTGACGCGGCTTGCAATACTTTGATGCCCTCAGGCATCACTTCCATTCCAATTCCGTCGCCGGGAATGACGGCGATGTTGTATTGTTTCATAGTTGGTTATTTGGGTGGTGGGGTAGTTTGTTGGTGTGTCATGAACAAACTATCCAACGATCAAACTATAAAACCACTTCCTTGTATCGCGCGCTGTGGCATTGCACGCACACGCCCACCGGCATACTGGCGATGTGGCACGGCGCTGAAAGCACATGCACCGCAAGACTCGTCACGCGACCACCCAAGCCCATCGGTCCGATGCCCAGGTTGTTGATGCGTGTGAGCAACTCTTGTTCGAGCGTGTTCAGCTCTTCGTCCTGGTTCGGCGTGCCGAGCGGACGCAAGAGCGATTTTTTGGCGAGCCACATCGCGTGATCGGCGTTGCCGCCAATGCCAACGCCGACGATGGTGGGCGGGCAGGGATTCGACCCGGCTTTGTCAATCGTGTTGACCACCAGATCGATCACGCCTTGGCGACCATCGGCAGGTTTCAACATACCGAGCGCGGACATGTTTTCGCAACCGCCGCCTTTGGGCATGATCGTGATTTTGATTTCTTCGCCCGGCACAATGTCCGTGTGGATCATGGCAGGTGTGTTGTCTTTGGAGTTTTTGCGCGCCGAGAAGGGTTGTCCGACCATGGACTTGCGCAGATAACCGTCGGTGTAACCTTTGCGGACGCCCGCATTGATCGCATCGTTCAGTCCGCCGCCAACCACATGCACATCCTGTCCCAGCTCGACGATGATGACCGCGACGCCGGTGTCCTGGCACAGCGGAAATTCGCCTTGCGCGGCGATGTTCACATTCGTCAGCAGTTGATCGAGCACATCCTTGCCTTGCGGCGATTCCTCGATCTCAAAGCGCGCTTTTTTGAGCGCGGCGACCACATCCTCGCCGAGATAATGATTGGCTTCGACGGCGAGCTTTGCCACCGCTTCGGTGATTGCACTTGCTTGAACTTGACGCATACGTGTTCCTCCTTGTGAAATATCCGTTACATCTTGCCGGTCAATTTGTTGACGATGATCCGTTTCTTCATTTCCTGGATCGCAAACGTCGGCGAAATTTTCTTGGGGCATTCTTCCGTGCAGTTGAACAAGGTGTGGCAACGGAAGACACCTTCTTCGCGGGCGACGATCGATAGCCGTTCGATCTCGGCTTCGTCGCGCGAGTCGGCGACAAAGCGATACATCTTGCCGAGCGCGGCGGGTCCCAAATAATCCTTGTCCCACCAATCGAGCGAGCACGCTGAATGGCAACACGCGCACAAGATGCAATCAATAAACTCGTCAATCTTTTTGCGCTCGGCAGGACTTTGCAACCGTTCCTTTTCCGGGTTCTTGGTTGCAGTGATCAGGTATGGACGTACCTTTTCGTACTTGTCCCAGAAGGTGGTCATATCCACCACCAGGTCTTTGAGCACGGGCAAGTGCGGCAAGGGCTCGATCCACACTTCACCGCCCAGCGTGGAGAGTTGCGTTTCGCACGCCAGCCGATTCTTGCCGTTAATGTGCATGCCGCAACTGCCGCACACCGCACTGCGGCACGACGCGCGGAACGCGAGCGTCTTGTCTTCATTTTCGAGCAATTGATAGAGCGACATTAACACCGTCAAGCCCGGCTTGTTTTCGATTTCGTATTTCTGATAGCGCGGCGCGGTATCTAGGTCGGGATCGCGGCGGTAAATGTTTAATTTAATCGTGTCTGTCATCTGGATACTCCAAGTCGTCAGTCACTCATCGCCAGAAAAAATGTTGACGCGCGATGGTTGACCATTGACTGATCTAGTATTTGCGTTCCTCCGGTTGCCATTTGGTAATGACTACCGGCTCGTACTCTAGCCGCGCGCCGTCTGGCGAATAAAACGCGAGCGTGTGCTTCATCCAATTGGCGTCATCGCGCGTTTTGAAATCAAGCCGCGAGTGCGCGCCGCGCGACTCTTGCCGCGCCGCCGCGCCCGCCGCCATCGCTTCCGCCGCGTCCAACATGCCGCGCAATTCAAACGTGCGTTGCAGATCGAGATTGTATTTGCGGTTCTTGGCATCTACGCCAATGTTGCGATACCGCACGCGCAATTGTTGGATTGCCGCGCGCGCCTCGTTCAACGCTTGCCCCTGACGGAACACGCCAACCTTGTCTGTCATCGTTTGCGCCATGTCATCGCGGAGTGTGACGAGCCGCTCCTTGCCATCCGATTTGAGCAGAGCGTCCACTTCTTCGTTCGTGCGCTTGACGGTGTCCGTCAAAACACTGGCTTTGATCGTGGATGGTTTGCCTTGCACAAACTGCGCGGCGGCAGACCCGGCGCGCTGGCCCATCACCACACATTCGAGCAAGCTGTTGCCGCCGAGCCGGTTTGCACCATGCACGCTGACGCACGCGCATTCGCCCGCCGCGAATAAACCCGGGAGCGGTGTCGCGCCGTCTTTATCGGTGTCAATCCCGCCCATGATAAAGTGTTGACCTGGTTGCACCGGCACCGGATGATCAATGCAATCCACGCCGAGGAAACTGATCGCGAGTTCACGGATGCCGGGCAAACGTTCCAGAATTTTTTCGCGACCCAGGTGGCGCAGATCGAGATGGACGCAACCGCCGCCATCCGGGAACCCGCGTCCTTCGTTGATCTCGGTTTGAATTGAGCGCGAGACAATATCGCGCGGCGCGAGTTCCATTGCCTTGGCGGCGTACTTGGCCATAAAGCGTTCGCCTTGATTGTTGACGAGATAGCCGCCTTCGCCGCGCGCCGCTTCCGACATTAAAATATTTGTGCCGATGATTGTCGTCGGATGGAATTGCACAAACTCCATATCCTTGAGCGGTACGCCTGCGCGATACGCCATGCCGAGACAGTAACCGGTGGACTGCATCGCGTTCGACGTGCGCTTGAAGATGCGCCCCGCGCCGCCGGTTGCGATTAACACCGCGTCCGCCGCGAATGAAGCGACCTCGCCTGTGACCAGGTTCAACGCGATCAATCCATGACATTGCGTGCCATCGGTTGCGAGTTCGAGCGCCGCCCATTCGTTGTACACCTTGACGCCATGCTTGACAATTTGTTCGTTGAGCGTGTGCAAAATATACAACCCAGTTTTGTCCGCCGCGTAACACGTGCGCGGATACCCGGCGCCGCCGAACGGGCGTTGCGCGATGCGTCCATCGGGCAAGCGGCTGAATGGCACGCCGTAATGATCGAGTTCGTAAATGCGTTTGGGCGCGTCGGTCGTCATAATTTCCGCGCAATCTTGATCGGCGAGAAAGTCCGAACCCTTGATCGTATCATAGGCATGTTTCGCGGGCGAGTCGTCTTTGCATTCTTCCATGTTCGCCAGCGCGGCGTTGATGCCGCCTTGCGCCGCGCCCGAGTGCGAGCGCACGGGATAGAGCAGTGACAGGATGGCGGTGTCTACGCCGGCTTGCGCCGATTCGAGCGCGGCGCGCAAGCCCGCGAGACCGCCGCCCACCACGATGACTTGATGTTTCATTCCCATATCTCCATCATTGCACGAATACCCAGAGCGCGTATGCGCCCCAGAGTGTAAGCGCCACGCCGACGATCAGCACGAGCGCGTTGAGCCAACGTCGCGCGCCTGCCGCGACGATAAAATCGAACAGGACGTTGCGGACGCCGTTGAGTCCATGGAACAACCCAAACGCGAGCAAGCCACTGTCCACCAGAAAATACAACGCGCCTCTAAGCCGTAATGCAACTCCGGCAAAATTGATATTCAGATTATCCGGGATGTAATGCAATACGGCGAGGTGCGTGCCTAACAGTAAAACCAGGATCACGGCGGTCAAGCGTTGCAGAATCCACGCCCACACGCCTTGAGGTTGCGGTACAGTGCGAGTCATGAATTTTCTCCTAACCGAAAATGTGGGGCCACGCGATGACAATCGCGGCGATGAGTGGAATCAGACCAACTGCCATCAGCCCAATAAAAATTTCTTTTTGTTTTTTCAACCCGTACCCCAAATCGAACAAGACGATGCGGACGCCGTTCAATCCATGCAGAATGATCGCGGCGATCAAGCCCATTTCGAGTGCGACAAAAATGGGATTTTTCAAAAACACCATGGCCTCGTTGAAATTCGCTTTGCTGGTGATGACGGTCGAGATGACCATAATGTGCATCAGCAAATACAGCGCAATCAACAACCCGGAAAGGCGATGGAGCCAGAACGCCCACATCCCCAAGCCGCGTCCCAAGTACACGTCCCGTTTCATCATTGGCATTGCATACCTTCCTTGGATAATCGGTAGAGACGAGTCGCCGACTCGTCTCTACCGATGTGAATTATTGAATCAACCCCGCCGCGCGTTTCGCCGCGGTGAGCGTGTTCAACATCAACATGGCGATCGTCATCGGCCCAACGCCACCGGGCACGGGCGTGATCGCACCCGCGACTTCTTTCGCGTTTTCAAAATCCACGTCGCCGACTAACCGTTGCCCGGATTTTTTTGTCGCGTCCGGGATCGAGTTGGTGCCGACATCAATCACGGTTGCGCCCGGCTTGATCCAATCGGCTTTGACGAACTGCGCCTTGCCAATTGCCGCCACGATAATGTCCGCTTGGCGCACAACGTCCGCCAGGTTTTGCGTGCGTGAATGGCAAATTGTCACGGTGGCGTTGCGATGGACGAGCAAGCACGCGGCAGGCATCCCGACGATGTTCGAGCGCCCTAGGACGACCGCGCGCGCGCCTTCGATCTTGGTGCCAGCGGAATCGATCAACTTGATCACGCCTGCCGGGGTGCATGGCACAAACATTGGCTCGCGATTCTTCATCGCCAGGCGTCCGATGTTGATCGGGTGAAAGCCGTCCACATCTTTGCTGATTGGCACCGCACCAAGAATTTCTTCCGTGTCGAGATGCGCGGGCAGGGGCAACTGCACCAGGATGCCGTGCACCTTGGGATCGGCGGCGAGCTCACGGACAACCTTGAGCGCATCGGCTTGGGTAATGTCGGCGGGCAGGTGATGCCCAAGCGAAACCATGCCCAGCTCGGCGCACATTTTTTGTTTCATGCCGACGTAGGTTTTCGAGGCGGGGTTTTCGCCGATCAACACGGTCGCCAAACCAGGGACGATGTTGTGTTGCGTTTTCAACATTTCAGCTTCGGTTTTAACCTGCGCCTGAATTGCGGCGGCTACCGCTTTGCCATCAATGAGTTTTGCGGTCATGTGTCTCTCCTTTGAGAATGCAGAGGTCAATTGCTAGCCAACTGTCGTCAGTCAAGTACTCGAGACCGGCGACGCTTGACTGCTGACGGGTTACTGATTGAGTAGATATTCGTACGCGCTCAAGGCGGCTTTCGCGCCTTCCGCAATGGCGATGAGCACTTGCTCGATAAACACATCCGACACATCGCCCGCGGCGAATACGCCGGGGCGCGAGGTGGCGTTTTTGGTGTCGATCACGACGCGCCCGGCATTGAGATTTTTGCTCAGGTCGTTGACTTCTAAACCCAGGTCGGTGGCAAAGTTGGAACTGCGGTCCAAGCCGATTTCGATGAACATGCCGTCCACCGGAATTTCCTTGACGCCATCCTGGGTTTGCACAATTGTGCTTTCGACATATTCGTCGCCGCGAATTTCCAAGACGTGGGCATTTTCGTACAGCACCACATTCGGATTCGCGCGGACTTTTTTACCGAGCGGCGAATCAATCTCGCCGTGCTCCGGCAAAATGACATGCACCTTTTTGCAAACAAACGCGAGTTCAGCGGCGGCGCGAATCGCGCGCGGCGTACTCCCGACGAGCGCGGTTTCTTTATCGAGAAAGAGTTGCGCGTGGCTGATTGCCGAGTACGACAAGCCTTTGCTGATCAAGCGTTGCTCGCCCGGCACCTTGAGCATGCGCGGAAACGCGCCGGTGGCGATCAGCACCGCGCGCGCTTCGTACTTTTCGCCGCTTTGCGTATGCACGAGAAAATTGGGTCCGTCCGGAAAAATGTGCGTCACGCGATCCAAGCGGTGCGCGAAATCGAGATATTCCAACTGCCGCTGAAACTTGTCCACGATTTCGTGACCGGTAATGAACTCGTGTCCCTCATAACCTTTCAAACGAAAATGGTAATTGGTTTTACCGCCGAGCCGCTCGCTGATCAACAGGGTTTCGAGCCGTTTGTGCAACGCATAAGCCGCCGCAGTCAACCCTGCCGGTCCGCCGCCGATGATAATTAAATCGTACATGGTTTTGTCTCCTTATTCTGCCGGTGCCGGGAGGATGAACCCTTCATCCATCATTAGTTGCGTCATGTCATGCGCGCGTTTGATAATCGCCGAGGCTTGTTTGTATTCGTCGGCTTCAGTCACCGTCACGCGCGCGATGCCTTGCGCTTGTGCTTTCATTGCCACGGCGACCGCGATGCGCGGGTATATTTCCCATTCGTCCATCGTGGGTAGAATGTGTTCCGCTGTCAAGCCCTTGATCGACGCCATCCCGGCAAGCGTTTCCGCCGCGGTGATGCACATTTCGTCGGTGATAGTTTTGGCGCGCACGTCGAGCGCGCCGCGAAAGATCGCCGGAAAGCCGAGCGAGTTGTTGACCTGGTTTGGAAAATCGGAGCGCCCGGTCGCGACAATCGCCGCGCCGGCTTCGTGTGCGTCCCAGGGCCAAATTTCGGGCAGGGGGTTGGCGCAGGCAAAGATAATGGCATCCTTTGCCATCGCCTTGATCCAATCGGGGCTAATTGTGTCGGGACCGGGGTTCGACACGGCGATGCACACATCGGCGTCAATCAATGCCGCCGCGATGCCGCCACTGCGTTGTTCCTGGTTGGTGGTGTTGCACAGTTTCCACTGCTCCGTATATTCGGCTTTGCGCAATTCAAAATCCTTGCGCCCCTTGTTGAGGATGCCGTTCAAGTCCACCATGCGGCAGTTGGCAGGATTTGCGCCATACGCAAAAATCAAGCGCGCGATCGCGCAACCCGCCGCGCCCGCACCGACAAAGGTGATGGACACGTCGCCGATTTTCTTGCCGACGATTTTCAGCGCATTGACCAGACCGGCGAGCGTGACCATCGCCGTGCCTTGTTGATCGTCGTGCCAGACGGGAATTTCGCATTGTTGCCGCAACGTATCGAGGATGCGAAAGCATTTGGGTTGCGACAGGTCTTCGAGGTTGACGCCGCCGAGCGCGGGTTGGAGGAGTCGCACAGTGTTGATGATCGTGTCGGGGTCTTTGCTGTCAATCATCAGGGGAAAGCCGTCCACGCCGCCGAGGTACTTGAAGAGAAATGATTTGCCTTCCATCACCGGCAAACCTGCTTTCGGTCCAATGTCGCCCAAACCCAGGACGCGCGTGCCATCGCTGATGACGGCAACCGTGTTCCATTTGTTGGTATACTCGTACACCAAGTCGGGGTTGGCTTGAATTGCTTTGCACGGCGCGGCGACGCCGGGCGTGTACCAAATTCCAAAATCATTAATGTCGCGGACACAGCATTTCACCGCTGTTTCAATTTTACCGCGATAGTAGGGGTGGAGCCGCATCGCATCCGCCGCCGGCTTCTTCGCCTTGGCAATGAGTTCTTCTTTGGTTAGCATAGTAATCACTCTCCTTTGAGTTGCGGCGAGGGTTCGATTGGGATTGGATGTGGTTCGATCCTATCCAGCGTGCATCGTGACTCGCGTTACGCGCCAACGGGGATCGCGCGCGTCCATTTGGCGATGGTGTGATGGAGCTTGTGCCCGAATGCTTGCGGTTGCAAATACATGAACGGACAGACGCCGTACACCACAGCGATGTTGTTGTGCTTGCAAAATTCAAGCGCCACTTCCGAAACCGCGCCTGCGCCCGCGCCCTTGTGCATCCACACGCGCGGAATGTTCAGCGCGGCAACTTCGTGGACAATCTGCTCGGTGACGCTGGGTGGCACGACGAGCAGGACGCCGTCCACTTTTACAGGTACTGCGCTTAAATTCTTGTAACACGTCATGCCATCCAGTGTTTCAACATTTGGATTGATGGCGTACACGTCGTAACCACGTTTCCTGAATTCAGCGTACAACGTACGTCCCCAGCCCTTGGGGTCGCGATTCACGCCGACAATGGCGATGCGTTTCTGCGCGAGAAAGTCGTGGATCAATTGTTGCATGGTGTGCCTCCATTAAGACGCCAGTCTACAGCCCAATGCTTATGTTTTCCATCCCTCGTCATTTTTTGAGATTCCATAAAGTGCCAAACACGGCTTGCAATGCTGGTCCCAATTTCGCCGGATCGTCGGTTTGCTCGGGTTCGTTTTGAAATACGGCAAAGGGTATCCGATGTCCTTTGACTTGAAGTACGCCGGCAGGTTGACCGCCGGATAATTTTTCCCAATCGTTGGTGAGATAGATGCGTTCAAGTTTTTTGTCGGGTAGCGAATGATACAGAATCGAATCTTCCAAGCCGGGGCGCGCGCGCCGCCGATTTTTTCTCAGCGATTCTTGATACGATACGGCGATATACACAATGACGGCGCGTTCCAGGATTTCATCGGCGAGATATGTGAACGCTTCGCCAAAGCCATTTTCGCCGCCACGCGCAAATTCGATGATTGCCGTGTGCGCGCCCAGATACTGGGGATCGCGCGCCAACTTTTTGCGAAACTCGAGATTGATTTTGCCGATTAACCAGTTCCACAAAAATTCGTCCTTGAAATTATAATCGGCGGTGGTGTTTAGCCGCTCGCGTCCAAGCGTCGCGCGCACATTGTCATCTTCAAACAATTGCCACACCCACACAAAATCGTCAATCTCTTCAAATGGCGCAACGTGCATTTTGGTGGAACGCGCGTCAGCGGGCATTTGCTTGAGATAGTCAATGACTTCGCTTTTGCCTGCCGCCGGGCGGCCGAGCAAAAGGATCACGGGAAAGGTGTCGCTCATGTGAATAACAACTCCATCAATACTTCATCATCATACGCGCCATCAATTTTCACTTGCCGCGAAAATTGGCCGCAGGCGCGAAAACCCAGCCCGGTATAAAATGCCTGCGCGTGCGCGTTGCTCGCGCGCACAAAGATGACAATTTTTTCGTAACTGTGCGCGTGCGCAAACGCAAGCGATTCCGCCGCGAGTTGTTTGCCGATGCCGTGTCCGCGCCATTCCGGTAACACAAACGTGCCAAGTTGCCCAACATGCCGCATCGAACCGATATGCGCCGCCCACAGATCGAAACTTTGAAACGCAACCACCTGCGGCACGGGCGCAGTGGTTTCCGCGAGAAAATAACGCTCGCGCGGCGAAAGCGCTTGCAAATAGGCGCGCTCTTGTTCGACGGTGAATGGTTGATCAATCGCCGAATAATTTTTTTCAGCGGCGATGACGCGCCAAATGGCGCTGATGCTTGCGGCGTCGTCTGGGGTGGCGCGGCGAATATGGATGGTCATCGTTCCGAGTCCTTGGGTTGAGTGATTTCGATATAAATGCGCTCCATGGATTGTTCGCGCAGTTTGGCTTGAATGCGGATTGCGGCGTAGACGAGGCCATATTTATTGCGAATGGCTTGCTCGGCGCGGCGCGTTTCGCCATCAGCCAGGATGCGCGCGTGTGCCGCGATCTCGGCGCCGAGTGGATTGCCGCGCGCGTCACAGGGCGCAATGTGGACGCGCGGATTGTTGCGAATGCGTTTGATTTTGCCGGCAAGCGGTTGCGTCAACATGAATAGGCAATTGCCGTCGTGCGCAAACCAAACCGGCGTCGCGACCCCTTGTCCGGATTTGCGGAACGTGACGAGGTTCATGTATTGATACTGGGCAAACGCCGCAAAATAATCGGACATGAATAATTTCCTCTGCACGCAATTCCAGTGTCGGCTAACCGTTTCGCGTTAGGCGTTTTGCGGGGGCGCAATTTCGATGATCGTGCGTTCGCG
Organism: Chloroflexota bacterium; assembly: GCA_037440365.1. GTDB lineage: Bacteria > Chloroflexota > Anaerolineae > UBA4142 > UBA4142 > JBBIUF01. Next base: position 52,700 of record JBBIUF010000010.1, on the reverse strand, counting down.
CTTGCCGCCGCGTAGCCGATTCATCCCGCCAATAAACTTGAACATCAAGCCATATTTTTTGGCGATCAGTTGTTCGCTGGCTTGGGCGTCAGGTCCTTGCAAAATGCGCGCGCGCGCCTCGACTGTTGCGCCGAGCGGGTTGCCGCGTCCATCGCTCGGTCCGATCGTCACCCGCGGATTATTGCGAATGCGTTTGAGTTTGCCCGCCGCTGGATCGGTGAGCATCACCAAGCGCTCGCCATCCTGCGCGAACCACACCGGTGTCTTGACGCCTTCGCCGGATTTGCGATAGGTGACGAGATTCATGTACTGGTGCTTGGCGAACGCGGAAAAATAGTTAGACATTCCTTGACCTCGGTTTTTCTAAAATTATTTTGGGTGCGCTCACGAACGGTTGTTTTGCGCGAGCACGGCGTGAACATTGGGAAATTGCGCCGCGTCCGTGTGCGGCAAAAACAATGCCGCCATAAATTGATCCGTGAATGCATTGTCCGCCGCAAGTTCGAGATACGTCATCTTGCGCGCAATCGCTTCAATCTCGTCGCGCGCGTCCCGGCTTAGCAATGCGCGGTATGCGCCGCGCGCCGCCGTGTTGCCGAGAAACTTGAACCGTTCCCAATCCAGATCAGGCAACAAGCCAATTTGGATCGCTTTCTCGACATTGAGATATTGCCCAAACGATCCGCCGATCAACATTTGCTCCACGTCGCGCAGTGTCATGCCGACGCTTTGCGCGAGCATCACATACCCGGCATAGATCGCGGCTTTGGCGCGCAATAAATTGTCAAGGTCCGGTTTTGTGATCGCCATCGCGTTCCCGGTTTCGGATTCGCTTGCCCACGCGATCACATATTCCGCGCCGTGTTCACCGAGACGCACGCGCGGCGTTGGCAAACCCAGGTTGATGTTTCCGGCTTTATCCGTCACGCCGGTGATAAACATTTCGGCGAGTAAACTGATCAAACCCGATCCGCAGACGCCGCGCGCTTTGCCATTGCCGATCACGCGCACCGTTGGCTCGAACGTCGCGCTATTGATCCACACTTCTTCGATTGCGCCAGTCGTCGCGCGCATCCCCGCATAGACACCCGCGCCTTCAAACGCCGGACCGGCGCTACACGCGCAACCCACGAGCCATTCGCGCGTGCCTAACACCATTTCGCCGTTCGTGCCAATGTCGAGAAACAGCGTCACGCGATCCGTGTCGTGCGTGCCGGATGCCAGGACACCCGCCGTAATATCCGCGCCGACAAAACTGGCAACGCCGGGCAAACAATCCAGTGCGGCTTGCGGATGAATGTTCACGCGCAATTCGCTTGCGGCGATGCGCGGCGGATGATTGATCGTCGTGATATACGGCGTCAACCGAATGGGCTCTGGCGGCAAGCCGAGCAATAGATGAATCATTGTGCTGTTGCCGACCAACGTCATTTTGAAAATATCGCGGGGCGCGATTTTTTGCCGCCGCGTGACGCGCTCGATCAGCGTGTTGATCGTCCCGACAACAAGCGCTTGCAATTCGTCCAGCCCGTTATTTTTTGCCGCGAACACGATCCGTGAAATCACATCTTCGCCGCGCTTGATCTGCGCGTTGTAATCCGCCGCCGAGTCAAGCACGTGGCCGGTGATCAAGTTGACCAGGTAGAGCGTCACGGTCGTCGTGCCAATATCCACCGCCGCGCCGTAAAGCGTTTGCGTTTGATCGCCGGGTCGCACGTCGAGCAACTGCGCCTGATCCTCCGCGCGATCCAGGACGACAGTCACGCGCCAATCGGCATCGCGCAAGGTGCGCGCGAGTGAGCGCAAGCCAGTCAGCGAGGCGCGCACCTCGCGAAGGTTGTGTTGCTTGGCGAGCGCGCGTTCGAGTCGCGCAAAATCATCGGTGTTATCCGCGAGCGTGGGCGGCTCGAGCGTGACGTAATATGCGGCGATGGTTTGATCGCGTCGCGGATCGTAATCGAACGGCACGCTGATCTGTGCCGCAGTTTTTTCGGCGGTTAGATGCCGCGTGATTTCTTCTTGCGGCGGCACCATAATTTCGAGATCGCCTTCGGCGACGGTTTGACATGCCAGCGCGTATCCCGCTTCCAGGTCTGCCGCGCTCAAACGCATCGTCGAGCGGCGGCGCGCTTGGCCGCTTGACACAACAACGGCGCACCGTCCGCAACGTCCTTGGCCGCCGCAGGGGACGTTGAGGTCAACTCCTGCCGCGTGTGCCGCGTCGCTAATCAGTGCGCCATGCCTGATCTCGATTGTTTTATTCGCTGGTGCAAAATGAATCTGTGGCGTGTTCAAACCCCGAACGACGAATGACCCATGACGAACGACGGAAATATTTTCGTCCGCCGTCTTTTGTCGTCTGTCATACTTTTAATTTCAAATAGGTTGGCACATCCACCGCCTCACGCGGACCGACTGTAATTTGCCAACCGGGGAGCGCTTCTTCTAACTCGCCGAGCAACACGGATACGTGACCTGGGATCACGATGCGCTTGTGATTGACCTTGGCTTCAATGTTTGTCGTCTTGACGATCTTGGCGATGCGCGCGGCGTCGAATTTGCCTGCCGCCCACGCGGTCAGCACGCTCATGCCTTCGGCGTCGGCAACGAGTAACCAGGCGGGCAAGCCCGCGCCTTCCACTTCGTTTGAAACGGAAAAATAGGTGATCGAAAAATTTGTGGTGACGAGAATCGGCGAATCGGGGTTGGGGCTATTGATCTCGTACAGACCTGGCAAGACCTGGATCGGTTTTTGTGGATCGGTGTAGATATTTTGCCGCAGGACGAGCAACGCATACGCGCGCGCGGGTGAAAAATGATCGAGGACGACAATGCCCGCGTACTTGGCGATGGCTTGCGAGGCCAGGAGCATTTCTTCTTCAGGCGATGTCGCGTCCGCGCCGGGAAACGCGATGGTGGGATAGCCGAGCGCGCGGAAATTTTTCTTGATCGCCAAGCGCCGAATTTGTGTTTGCGCGGCGAGCATTTGCGCGAATCCATGCGCGCCCGGATCGAGTACCAGGTCGGTGACTCCGGCGGTTTGTGCTTGCGCGGCAAGTTCGGCGAGCGATTGCAGATCGCCGTTGCCTCTGAGCGCGAGCGGCGTCTTGAATTTTTTCGCGATCTCGACTAGCGCGGTCAGGTTGCTTGTATCCGCGGCATAAAGCAGGGGCGTTGCGCCGTTCATTTTGGCAAGCGCGGCTTGAAACGCGGCGGGATCGCGCGCGATCAAAATCAGCGGTACCTTGACGTTCGCGCAAAGAGTTTGCGCCGCCGCCGCAAAGGTTTCGGCATTGCCCGATGCGTTTTCCAGCGCGATGCCATCGAGCCGCAAGGCGACGCCAACATAGTCTACTTGGAACGCCGCAATTTCGTGCGCGCGCGCGGCAAGGTCTGCGTCCGTATCTTTCACGCGCATAAATATCGGCGCGGGATGATAAAACGTTTTCTCGTGGCGAAACAACACAATCTCGTTACCGGTTTCGGCTTTGCGCCCATCCGCTATTAGCGTGATCAAACGAATCGGCGGTTGCGAGGCAGATTCAAGTTGGGCTTTGGATGTTTCGCTGACGTACGGACACGCGGATAGTGCCGCCTGCTTGGCGGCAAGTTTCATCGCGAACGCGAGGCACGTGGGAAAACCACATTCCTTGCAATTGGTTTGCGGCAAGAGTTTGTAGATTTGCAAGCCCGTTAATGCCATGACTACTCCAGTTTCAAACGGCTTTGACTTCTTTCACGTTCGGGAACAGATCGCGCACGGTGCTTTCGACAACGCGATGCAATGTCCAGGGCATCAGCGGACAATCTTCGCACGCGCCGCCGAGATGCACGACGACGGTCGCGCCATCGAACGACACCAATTCAACTCTGCCGTTGTGATAAATCTCGGCATAGTGGCTTATGGTTTGAATGGTTTCTTGCATCCGTTGCAGATCATTCGGTGCGGACATGAACCACCTCCGGTGGAATCGAAATGCGGCGCGCGCGTTCATACGCATAGCCCAACGCGAACGCGCCAGTGACAATTACAATCGCGAGATAAAAAATAATAATGGCAGGCGAACTCGATCCAAAGATCGGATCGAGCGGATGCAGAATATTGACCGCGCCGCGCATGATGATGAGAAAGATGATCGTATTGGCGATTGCGCCGAATGCGATCCAGGTGACCTCGCCGATCCAGCGCGTGACGATATAAACCAGGACGGTGAGCGCGAGAATCCAGAGTGAACTGGCGACGCGCGGCTCGTTCCACGTCAAGCCACCCCACGCGAGAATTTGCGCGGGAATGCTGATGACGAATTGCGCGATCCAAAACCCGAGTGCGGCTTCAGCGAGGGCTTGGGTCCAGCGCGCGAGTGTCATGGCAAGCAGTGTTTGTGAAGCAAGTTCCACCGGCGCACTGGGTGATTGCTTCGTCGCAAATTGCGTTCCGCGCAATAACAAATACCCGAGACCCAGGAGCGCGGAAAGAATAAACGCATACGCGGCGATCCGTTGCGCCGCGCCATGCGCGTAAACAATTTTTACGACATTGCCAAGCGTCGCTTCGGCGGGCGAGAGTACGAGCAGGGCAATGTAGAGAATGGCGAGCGCGGCATAGACCCAGCCGCGATTTTTTTCAAGTGTGTGGAGCATGGTCACCTAAACCAATAGGCTTGCCTATTGAGACGCCGATTAAGCGGCGGCAATTTCTCACCCCGCCATCAACTGGTCAATCATCGCACGCACGCGGCGCACGGATTCCGGGTGGCGCATCACCAGAATGTCCGCGCCCGCTTGCAAGAGCGCGGCGGCAGTTAGCGTTTCCCACTCGATCGCGCGTTCGCGCCAATCGCCCCACGCCGCTGGCACATCCGTCCCAACCTTGGATTCTTTCACGCGCCACGCTTCTTCGCCAATTGTGACGATGAGCGGTTGTTGTGTCATCGCGTCGCCTTGCAGTGCAGTGAGCCGCAAGCGTTCCATCACCGAATAGCCGTACTCGATGCCATAGCCGAGTGCGCCGGTGGTTGGGTCCATCAGGATGCGATCCATCGGCAAGCCCATATCGCGGATCAAGATCACAAGTTGCTTGGCAAGATTGACGTCCATCGGCGAACGCGACGAGACGATATGATCGTTTGCCATCGCCGCCGCGACCATCGTACGATAATTTTTATCTTCGGCAATGCCGATGACAATGCGTTCGCCTTTGGCTTCTTCCGCCGCCGCGACGATCAGCGTATTGTCGAGTTCGGCTTGCCCCGGACCAAACACCAACAGCGGCAAGCCGGTCGCTTGCAAGACCGTGCGCGTCACCTGCCGCGCGTTCGCCGCCGTATTCGGCGATGCATCGGCGAGGGTGGCGGTGAGTTGAAGCGAAATCAAATCCGCGCCGTTTTGCTCGGCGGCGCGCGCCCACAATGCCGGGTCGTTTACGACATCGCCCCACGCTTCGCGCAGAATCAAGGACCAATCGCTGGGCGCGTGATCTTGCACCTCTAGCGCGATCACGGGACGATGCGGCATCGCGCCTTCAAAATGCAGGAACGGCAAAGTTGCCTCGCCGCCGATTGTGACCGTGTGCGCGCGTGTGCCACCGTGTTCCTGGGTTGCGCCCAAAACAATCTCACGCACCGTGCCAGCATATTTTTCTTTTGGAATTTCAACGGTGATCGGCATGAATACCTCGGTTGGCTAGGGTCTAGTTAGGTAGTTGGATGGTTAGCTTTAGACTAGCCAACTATCCAACCATTTAACTATCTGGCTGATCGAACGCGACAAGCAGAAACAAGAACACGCCAACGCCCATCGCGACCAGCACATACTCTTGCGGCGCGGTGGTGAGATAGCGCACCAGTACGGTTGCGATCAGAATGATCACGGATGCGGCGAGCAGAATATTCGTCACACGCGGGCTGAAATGTTTTTCGTTGCTTGGCTGGGTCATGTGTCCCTCCGATATTTTTTCACCACACAATGACGCGGAAAAGCGCTGAACAAATTATTCAATTCTGGATGTCAGTGGTAAATCTGATTTGGCTAGGTTTTATGCACTGATTATACCGCGTTTTGTGAGAGACCTGAAATTGCATACCGCGTTTTACATCAAGGGTTCCATCGCCATCGCGGGATGACTCACTGATTCGAGATGCGCGAGCAGGTCGCCGACATCGGTGCAAATTTTTTCGTCGGCGATCTTGGCAAGCAATTCCGGGTCGCCCGCGTACTCGGCCGCTTTTTGCAATTCGTCGTGCATCGTTTCCTTGAGAATGCTCGACATCCACACGACGCGCTTGAATCCGCCGTCTGCCAGCAAAAATTTTTTCGACGTGAGATAGTATTTGCCGACGCCCATGATGCCGGGCGTTTGCAAGCCGCCACCCGCCATGCCTGCGAGCGTGCTAAACGTCATGCCGGCGGGCGACATGGAGGTGTCTTCGCGCGACAAGACCATCACGCCGTTGGCTTCCGGTACGACCATGACGATACATTCAAAGCAACCGCACGCGGTCATGGGATTTTCCATGATCGAGTACATCGAAACATTTTCAACGGCTTGATGCGAATTTTGATAGACGAATTGATTGGGTCCTTGCCAATAACCTTTGGTCGCGTCGGTCTGAATGCCTTTGGCGATGGGCTGATTCGGTCCAACTGGATTGATCTGATAACTGGCTTTGCAATCGAGCCAGGAGTATGCGCCGCACAAGCCCACGCGCTCCGGGCTGACGATGCACACGTGATTCGGCGCGAACGATTGGCACAACGTGCAGGAATAAAATTCGTCCACGTCTTCATCGGTCATGTTGCCCACGCGCGCATTGCGTTTCGAGTACGCTTCGCGCGCAACTTGGAGCATTGAATTGACATCGCCGGGATTGGTGTAGAGCGTGACTTGAATCTTGTCCACAATCGCGCCAAAGTCGGCGTGATAGCGCGCATGCAAAATTTTGCCCAGGTCGGCGAGACGCAAACCTTTGTCAAATGCGGCGTGGTTGATACGAATCCACGCAATATCGCGTTGACCGATGTGTTGCACGCCGGACGCGCCGTTGATGAAATGGTGAATCTGTCGCTCTAGCACCGGCTCGAAATCTTCTTGCATTTTGCGTCCCGCCACTTCGACGACGATGCCGAGTTCCATCGCGCCGCCGTCTGCGAGTGTGTCCACATCAGGCCCCAGGACGCGCACTTTGCCATCTTCGATCTGATCCATCGGCGCACCGTAAAGATATTCAAAGCATCGCGCATTTTTACCGCCCATCTCGCCGCGCAGATCGGCTTTGCGCACGACTTCGCCTTCAAACGCCGAGCCGTAGGGAACTGGGATTGGCACTTCGGTCATTTTGATCTTGACGCCGCGTACTTCGATACATTTCTGCACCAGTTTTTCCGCGCGTTCCAAATCGTCTTGTGCCGGAATTTCGTCGAACGGTATCGAGAGGACATGTTCGTAGGTGGTTACGCCGGTTGGTAGAATTTGCGGAATGACCGTGTCGGCGATGACCGGAAAGCCGTAACTGAGCGCGCCCGCCGCGGTTGCATATTTCAAATCGTCCACTTCGCCGAGTGCGAGGACAAACGCGAATACGCGCGCCTTGGTGTACAACAAAATTTCGCGCGCTTGTCCGCCCTTCATGCCGCCAAACGTCAGCGCCGAGCGCGTCGCAAAGCCAAGCGCATAGATCGCGGAGATGGTATCGGTGCCGAAGGGGACGATGTACGTGTCATAGCCCATTTCGACGCCTTCTTCTTGCAATTGATGAATGATTGAGCGTCCGTTGACATTGCCCGCGAGGAAAATCAAAATGTTGCGGCGTTGCAATTCGCGCACGATCTTGACGGCGACTGCGTTTGATTTCGCGCAACCGACAATCGCGGCGAACCCAGGCATGCGTCCATCTACCAATTGAATGCCCCAGGTTCGCAATTGAATATCGTCAATCGGTCCGTTGAGATGACCATTGCCATCGGCGTTGGTAAATTCCGGCGATGTGAACGCTTGTTGCGCAAGTTGAAATCCCGCGAGGGACTCGGGTTGCTCGCCGTACAAAAAGCGCAACGCCGAGATCGTTTCTTCCGCGAGCAAGGTTGCCACGCCTGAATCCAGTGTCTCGCCGAGGTAGGGCGTCCAGCGCGCCTGCGGCGGAATCGGGTGCAAGAGTGATTTCGCGTGCGCGACGACGGGCGCAAGGTCGCCCACTTTTTCGACTTGGCGTCCGGTCAAGCCAAAAATCGTCGGCAGATAATACGCCGTATTCGGAAACGCGACCGGCGCGTCCGCGCTTTTTTCCGCGAGCGCGCGTTGCAAAAATGTTTCGGCTTCGCCGACAAGGCGCGTTGCGCCGCGCATTGCGGATGTGGCAATGTAACGAGACATGGCAGACCTCGATTTATGATTTTCAATTTCGGATGTATGATTTACCCGAGACGCGAAATCAAATCATCAATCCGACACGTGAATTTACTTGATGGACGCAAAAACAAATTTCAAATTGTCGATCATATGAATATCCTGCCGATGCTTGGCGAGTTCATACAGCGCGAGGATGGCAAAAATTGCCGATGTGATCAAGCGTGTGTTGTTCCACGCGGCATTGCCGAGCCACGGCAGTTGGTATGGAAAAACAAATTGCACGAGCCACAAGACAAACAGTGAAATTGCGTTGAGCCGCGTGAAATAGAGTTTGAGTAACGTCACACCGCCGTAGAGCGTCATCACGAGCGAAAGCAAAATTTCTTCTTGGTGGTGCACGTCAAGCGGAATCGCTTGCACGTGACCAAGCGACACCGAATACGCAAGCGGGATCATCGCGACGAGCAACGTCCATTGATTGACTTTGGACGAAATCAAATTAATCAGCGCCATCGGCGCGAGGCGCACACTTTGCGCCCAATAAAACGCCGTGACTTTTTCCGGAAATTCGCTGAGGAACGGCGCGCACCATTGCACAAAGACGAACGCGCCCACGCCTAACGCGACCGCGATCGTTTTCATGCTGAGCAGAAACGGTTCCGCCATTGCCCACATGGTCACGCCGCCGATGATGAAAATGCCGGCGAGTTTGTAAAACTGTTCGCCGACGCGCGGTAGTTTGGCAAGATACCGCGGCATCGCAATCAGATCGTCTTTTTTCTCCGCGGCTTCTTCCGGCAAGCGTTGCAACAGCCACATGTACACGAAAAAAATTGCGGCAAGCACAACGCCGTCGCTCAATTCCAATTGTTGCTTGATCAGGACGATCACGAAATAGCCGCTGGCGATCATTAGCGCAAGGACTTCGATAAAGGTTTCGCGCCGCAAGACAATGCGCTCGATGCCCTTGCCGGTTTTGATTTTGCTGTACCCATCGGCGGTGATGAACACGAGCGTCCAGCCCACGCCCATTAGCAAGCGATTCGAGCCGGTAAAGTTCGCCATCATCAAATCAATTTCGCGATGCCATGCGATGGTTGCCTCGACCATAAATTCCGGGACAACTTGGAGCAGGGCAATGAGCGCAATGGCGAGACCCTGGCTGACGACGAACTGCGCCGCTTCTGCGCCCCACGAGATCAGAATCGCGGCGGTGATGACGCCGCTAAACGAGAGAAACACGATCCACCCGAGCGCGGGTTCAAACGCGCGCACGACGATGGATGCGCCAAGGCAATACGCAAACAAGAGCCAGTAACTACTGACAATTTTAAGGTGCGGGATGCGCGCAAGTTTACGCGCAAGCCAGTTGCGAGGTTCGGTCACGCGCGCTCGATTCTTTCCGTGCGAGTCTTGGATTCAACCGTAGGTTGCATTTTGATTAGTGGGTATGTTCGTGGTCGCCGTCGTGCGAATGAACAAAACCGTACAGCGCGGCGCGACGTTCTGCATCTTTTTTCGCCAACAATTCTTTCATGCGCGCATCGCCGGACTTGCCCCATTGACTAGGATCATAAGCGGGCAATTTCAGCGCGGCGCGTTTTGCGTCAATGTGCGCGAGCGAACGCCGCACAATTTCTTCGCGGTCAGGCACAAATTCTATTTTGCCGCCAAGTATCTTTTCCCAACCCGCGCTCATGATCGCGGTGACCTGGTCGGAGGATGCGACCGGTGAGTTGACGCCGAACAAGGTATAGACGCCGCTTGCCGCAAAGTATGCGCCAATCGCCAATGCCTTTTCGCTCATCCATTCCGGCGCAATGCCCACGCCGGGAATATCGCTAATGTCTTCGCCCAGCCCGCCTTCGGTTGCCATCTCAGCCAGCACCGTGAGAATGCGCGTGTTGTCCACGCACGATCCCAGGTGCAGGACCGGTGGAATGCCGATCGCTTCGCACACTTCGCGCAAGCCGGGACCCGCCAGTTCCATTGCCGCTTCGCCGGTGAGAATGCCATACTTGGCGTTGGCCAACGCGCCGCACCCGGTTTGGACGACCAGCACATCGTTCTTTAATAATTCCTTGACGATGTAATTATGCGCCGCGTCCTGGGTCGTGCGCGGATTGTTGCAACCGACGACGCCCGCTACGCCGCGCAAGCGCCCGCTCATCACCGCGTCGTTCAGCGGGCGGAACGAGCCGCGCAACATGCCGCCTTGCATATAGCGGACGTACTCGTGCGAAAAACCTGGGACACAATCGGAAAACTGGGGCGGAATTTCGGCGACCCCGCGATTGGGGAAATTATCAATTGCCGTGCGCAGAATTTGTTTCGCGATGTCGAGCGCGTGATGCTCATCAAATTCGATGTGCGTTGCGCCGTCAATTTTGACTTTGGGCGAAGTGGTAATAAATTTCGTGTGGAATTTTTTCGACAGGTCGCCGAGCGCCTGCATGATGCATTGCACATCCACGATCATGGCTTCGACGGCGCCGGTCATCACGGCGAGTTCCTGGTTCAGGAAATTACCTGCGCTGGGAATGCCTTGCCGCAGAAGCGTTTCGTTGGAGGTGCAACAGATGCCGCAGAGGTTGATACCTTTGGCGCCTTTGGTTTGCGCGTATGCGATTAATTCAGGATCGTCCGCCGCTTGCACGATCATTTCCGATAGCGTCGGTTCGTGTCCGTGAATGACCAGGTTGACTTGATCCATTTTCAGCACGCCGAGATTGACTTGCGAAACAAGTGGCGATGGCGTGCCGAATAGCACATCGGATATATCGGTCGCCATCATCGAGCCGCCCCAGCCATCGGCGAGCGCGCACCGCAACGCGCCGAGCAAGATATGGTCGGCGTCCTGGTCGTCGCCCATGTGCGTGCGATGCAGAACCTCCACCACTTCCCGATCTACGCCGCGCGGCACAATGCCCAACTGCCGCCAAATCTCGATGCGTTTTTTCGGCGCGCGCCCAATATATTTCAATTCGCCGCGTTGCCCGGATAAATCGCGGAGCGCGGCGTTGGCAATGTCCGCCGCAATTTCAGTGGGGTTGCGTTTTGCGTCCGCCTTGATCCCAAAGTATTCTGCTATTGTGCGCAGTTTCGCGGTATCGCGCAAGGCATAGCCCGGCGCTTCGCCTTGCGCGATGGCTTCGAGCGTGAAAACCAGGTCGCGTCCGTGATCGCTGTGCGCGGCGGTGCCAGCGGCAATGTGGCGCGCCATGTTGCGCGCGGCAACGGTCGCGCGCGTTGCGCCACACACGCCGACCGGATCGGGATTGGCTTTTGTCGGCGTGAGTCGGCACGGACCCATATCGCACATTTGACAGCACGCGCCTTCCGCGCCAATTGGACACGGCGACATTTTGGCGGCGCGTGAAAACGCGGTGGAATATCCGAGGGTGTCCGCGCGTTGCAACATTTGCTCGGCGGCGGGATCGATTGTGCGAAGGGCAGGGGCGTTTTCTCTGGGCATGGTTGCTCCTTGATCTCAATGGCGCATTCGCAATGCGCTAGTATTTCCTAAACTCGCCGGAGAGTTGCAGATCAAGCGGGTTGGTGGTGACCGTGCGCATCCCCAGCGCATCCCAGGCGGGATCGGCGGTGGCATTCGGTCCGCGTTCGACGATTGCTTCGATGCCGGGCGCGTAATTGGCGGCGGTCAGCGCGGCAATGATCGCATCGCGCGAAATTTTTGTCGCGTCAAATTCAAGCGTGAGCGATTTGAACGCGGAACTGGCATCAAGTGTTTGTGCGTTAATGCCAAGCGCGATCAAAATGCGGCGAATGTTTGTGACGTGATGATCCGCATACAGCGTGGGAATTGTGAGCGCAAGCGTTTCCATTACAACTCCAATTTCAGAAACTCGTCTCCGCAACGGCAAAACGGATTGCGGAGATTTACCAGGGGATTACGCGAAAAATAATGATGATCGCTAACCCGAGTGCGATGATCATCAATCCACCCAGACCCAGGATGAGGTATTTCATGCTTTGCCAGTACGCTTCGGAATGTTCCGGGCGCGTGGCGGGTCGCGGACTGGGCTTGTTTGGATCAGCCATGGTTGCCTCGCTAGTCGGATGCGGACGCGGCGACGGTCGTCGGTTGCGTCACGCGCGCGGTGGCTTGCATAAAGCCGATATACATCAGGAACACGCCGATAAATTCGCCGAGATACAAACCTGGCAATCCAAAGCGATTGAGCGCGCCGCCGAACGCGGGTGCCATTGCGCCCGCCGCGATCAATATATTGCCGATCATGCGATTGGGTAAAACGCGCTTGCGCCAGAACAGCCACGCGGAATACAATGCGCCGCCGCTCAAGGTGACCGTGCCATAGATGTTGAAAAAGGGCGTCAACATTCGAATCCAGGTTGTCGTGAATGCTTTGCCGGTGAGTTCGGCTCCGGCTTGGTACGTCGGATCAACGCCCGCGAAGATGACGGCGAACGCGGCAAAAATTGAAGCGACCGTGAGAATGATCGTCGTGAGGCGGACCCACTGGGCGCGCGCGAGCAGAAAGACGGTGCCTTGCCCCAGCCACGCGGCAACCAAGATCGCGCCGAACAAGTACCATACTTTGAGCACAATGGGATTAAAACCAAATGCGCCGGTGAAGGCTTCACACGCGCCGCCGATGCCATAGAAAATCAAGCCAATGCCCCAGACGAATAATTGCTGGTGGCCGGAGCGATGGCTGGCGTAGCGTTTGAACACCACGGCGGCGTAGATAAAACTAAGAATCGCGGATGCGAGCGGAAGCACGGTGCTGAACATTTTATCCTCCTTCGGATAAGGTTTGGGCGGGCGTCACCCTAGAATTGTCTTGCCCGTTTTGAACAACATACGTGCGAGAGTATGCTTGCGCGATACTCACGCACGACTGGGACGATCATCGCCGGGATGTGCCACACTGGGCAAAAGCCAGAAGTTAGAAGGCGGAGGCAGTCCTTGGATTGCCTCCGCTTGACGATGGTCTGACTAGAACAACCCAACGACTTTGCCGGTTTTGAGATCGAGATCAACATCATAGAACACGGGACGCGTCGGCAAGCCGGGCATTGTGCGCATGGTGCCGACGAGCGGATACAAAAAGCCTGCGCCAACCGATGCGCGAATGTCGCGGATCGGAATGCGAAAACCGGACGGCGCGCCTTTGACGTTGGCATCGGCGGTAAAGGACAAGTGCGTCTTTGCCATACAGATCGGCAGATCGGCAAACCCGAGCCGCGTGTAGAGTTCGAGCTTGGCTTCCGCTTCCGGCGAATAATCCACCCCTTCCGCGCCATAAATTTTTTGTGCGATGGCGAGAATTTTTTCCTTGATCGGAATGTCGAGTGGATACAAGAATTCGAATTGGCTCTTTTTCTTTGCCGCCGCCATTACGGCTTCGCCCAGTTCGATAGCGCCCTTGCCACCGTGCATCCAGTGCGTCGCTTTGAACGCACCTTCCGCTCCGGCATCGCGCGCCAACTTTTGCACGAGCGCAATTTCGGCTTCGGTGTCGTACTTGAACGAGTTCACCGCGATGACGACCGGGACGCCATAGCGTTTCGCATTTTCGATATGGCGGACGAGATTCGCCGCGCCTTTTTCCAACAACGCGAGATTCTCTTCGGTGTACGCCTTGTCCAGCGGGCGGCCAGCAACAACCTTGGGTCCGCCGCCGTGCATTTTGAGCGCGCGTACCGTGGCAACCATCACGACGACGTTTGGCGCCAAACCCGAATAGCGGCATTTAATGTCCATGAATTTTTCCATGCCAATGTCCGCGCCAAAGCCGGATTCCGTCACGACGTAATCGGCGAGTTTCAGCGCGATCTGATCCGCGATGATGGACGAGTTGCCGTGCGCGATATTTGCAAATGGACCCGCGTGAACGAAGGCGGGCGTGCCTTCCAAGGTTTGCATCAGCGTCGGCATGATCGCATCTTTCATCAAGACGGTCATTGCGCCTGCCACACCCAGGTCTTCGGCGGTGACCGCTTCACCTTTGGTGCTGGTGCCGACCACCATCTTGCCGAGTCGCGCGCGCATATCGTCCATGCCAGTTGTGAGCGCGAGAATCGCCATCACTTCGGACGCGACGGAAATATCATACCCCGTGATGCGCTCGTTGCCTTTTTCTTCGTCGCCCAAGCCGATCTGAATTTTGCGGAGGAGCCGATCGTTAATATCCACGACTCGTTGCCAGGTGATCGAGCTGGGCTCAATGTCGAGGCGAAAGAGGTGGCGCAGTTGTTCCGGGTTTAGATCGGAAATTTTGTCGGCGTGGATGCCAAGCCGCGCGGCACGTTTGGCGACAGCGGGCGGGAATGCGCCGGTCGGGCAGATCGCGGTGGCGAGTTTCAGATCATCGTTCTTGGGATCGCGTTCGTGCAAGATGCGTGTGTCAATCGCGGCGGCGAGCAAATTATTCGCGGCGGTAACTGCGTGAATATCGCCGGTGAGATGGAGATTGAAATCTTCCATCGGCACAATCTGGGAATAGCCGCCGCCCGCCGCGCCGCCCTTGATGCCGAACGTGGGTCCCATCGAGGGTTGACGGATGCAGGTGATGACGTTTTGCTTGAGGTACGCGCCGAGTGCCTGCGATAAACCGCACGTCGTCGTCGTCTTGCCTTCGCCGAGCGGCGTGGGCGTGATGGCGGTGACATCCACATACTTGCCGTTCTTGCGGCGTTTCAAACGATTCCGCACATCCAAATGCACTTTGGCTTTGTAATTGCCGTACAGTTCCAGTTCGTTTTTTTCCAAACCAATTTCGCGGGCGACTTGAAGAATCGGTTTCAGTTTCGCGGCTTGTGCGATTTCAATGTCGCTTGGTACGGGGTGCTTGATTTTGATCGACATCGGGGGTCTCTCCTTTTCACGCGCCATTGCGCTCAAGAAATTGATCGGGCAAAATCGCCCGATGATACCTTGTTCAGAATATCACCGAGGGGTCAAAAACGGGTCAAAATCCTGTGCGATATTTGTCTAGTCCTCGCGGGCTGAATGGTTCAAGCGTTTGGGGATTTGGCTTGATGGTGCTACAATGCGCCAAGTTTGCACTGGGAAGGAATAGCGATGATAAAATTTTCTCCGCGCGCGTTAGCGACTGGGATTGGCAGTTTACCGCACGCCAATTCGCATGAGGCTTTGCGCGTGGTGCTGGAAAATTTTCCAACGATTCCGTACTGGCCCCAACTCCCGCGCCGCGATTTTCGCGAAAGTATGTACGCGCAATTTAGCCAAGACCTGGTGGGCATCAAGTTGGATGTGCCGCACGAATGGCTCGGTGTGACGATTGATGAAGCGACACTGGCAGGCGCGGAAGCATTTTACGCGCGTTACCTGGAAGACAATCCAAGTCTCTTTGCGGTCAGCCGCGAGTATGCCGCGGGCTTGTATGCGCTCTCAGATGCGCACGCCGAATTACACGGCGCACGCTGGATCAAGGGACAGCTCACCGGCCCGATCAGTTTTGGCTTGAAGGTGACCGATCAAAATTTGCGCCCGATGTTGTACGATGACACGCTGCGCGATGTGCTGGTCAAGCATTTGGCGCGCCAAGCGCAATGGCAGGAAAAATTTTTGGCGCGGCTAGGCGAGCCGATTGTGTTTGTGGACGAACCATCGCTGGCGTTGATCGGCGCGTCTATGGTCGCGCTCAATCGCGACGATGTGGTGCGCGATCTCGAAGAAGTGTTTGCGGGCTTGAGTTGCCTCAAAGGCACGCATTGTTGCGGCAACACGGACTGGGCGCTCTTGCTCGAAACCTCGGTGGATATTATTTCGTTTGACGCGCTGAATTACGCCGAGAATCTCGCGCTCTTTGCCGATCACGTGCGGCGATTTTTAGATCGGGGCGGCGTGCTGGCGTGGGGGATTGTGCCTACCATCGAAGATGAGATCGCGCGCGCCGAGGCGGATGCGCTCGTCACGCGGCTGGATGGCGCGATCGATTTGCTCGTCAAAAAAGGACTTGACCGCGATCTGCTCTATGCGCGCGCGCTGATCACGCCCGCGTGCGGACTCGGGACCGTGTCGGTGGGCGCGGCGGAGCGAGCGTTTGTTTTAGCGCGGCAGGTTTCCGAGCGGGTGCGCGCGCGCGAAAAATTTGCGTGAGGCGCGGCGGGACTGGTTTTTGACCGCGTTTGGACTGGGCTTGGACTTGGACTAGGTACGATCAATCAACAGCATTGCTGGCGCGATGCTGATTTTGCCAACGAGGTTCGTGATGTGCAAGCGAATAATTATGATGGGCGCGATGATGGCGCTATTACTCATCTTAACGCCGCGCGCCTTGGCCGATGATCCAGGTCGGCTCTCGAAATTAACGGTGCGGGTGTGGCCCGAGTATGATCAGCCGACGGTGTTGGTGTGGTTGACCGGCAATCTCGCGGATGCGACAAACTTGCCGCGCGAGATTGCGGTGCTGATTCCGACGACAGCGGCAATTAACGCGGTGGCCTGGGAAGACCCGGACGGCACGCCGCACGATATTTCCAAGCAGATGACGAACTTGGGGGATGGATTCCAACGAGTCACGTTCACGTTGCCCAAAGCCCAGTTTCGCGTGGAATACTATGACGATTTGATCAAGGGCGCGCCGGACAAATCGATCGTTTTTGTGTACAAGAGCGCCGCGCCCGTTGATCAACTCACGCTCGAAGTGCAACAACCCTTGAAGGCGACTAACTTTGGAGTCACTCCAGCGGCGCAATCCACGCGCGATGATACCGACGGTCTCAAGTATTTCGTTTCGACGTTTGCGAACGTGGCGGTGAACCAAACGCTGACGACCCAGGTGAAATACACCAAGACCGATCCCAGTTTGTCGTTCGTGGCTGTGCCAACGCCCGCCGCGGCACCTGCTTCGCCCGCCACTGCGCCAGCTGATTCAGCCAGCACCACGAGTAATGTGTATCTCTTGTTCGCGCTGGTCGTGGTGGGCGTGTTGGGTGTTCTCGGCGTCTTTTTGTTTCAGCGGAGCAACCGGCAAGCCGAGCCAGCGCGCGCACTGGCGCCGCGCCGCGGCAAGCGGCGGGGCGAGCAAAATGCGGCGACTGTGTTTTGTGTCCAGTGTGGACACCCTTTGATTGCCGAAGATAATTTTTGTCCCAAGTGCGGAACCAAGCGGCGAGTGATTGGATGAACGGCAAGTCTGCCGCGCCAGAGTCCCAGTCATCGCGCGCGGCGATGGGTGTGCCGCTTGCACCCGGCACACGGGTGCGCCCCACGCAATTGCTCTCACAGCGGGTCTTTGCGCTGTCCCAGGTCATCCCGATTGTGATCCTAGCCGTCGTGACGATGTACGAAGTAACGGCGCGGCTCTTGTCCGAATCGGTGATGAACCCGATTGTGTTTGCCATCGAAACGCTCGTGTTCGGCATGCTCGGGCCAGCGTTCACCTGGGCGACATTGAACTGGGTCGCGCGTGAAATCGCCAAACGCGAGCGCGCGGAAGGCGAAGCAGATGAAATGAACGCGATGATGCAAGAGATGCACCATCGCATCAAAAATAATTTGCAGACGGTCGCGGATTTGCTCTCGCTCGAAATGTCGCGCAACCGCGCTCCGGAAGTTCAGGAAAGTTTGCGCGATTCGATTACACGGATCAAAAGCATTGCCGCGTCGCACGAAATGCTTTCGGTGGAAAGTGTCGGCGCGACCAACATTACCGAATTGGCGCGAATGGTCTGTGAAACCGCGCGGCGTAACATGGTGCGCCCGGATCAACACATTGCGGTGCAGGTCAAAGGCGCGGACATTTATCTGGGTTCAAAACAAGCGACGGCGTTCGCGCTCGTCTTGAACGAGCTGGTCAGCAATGCGATGGAGCATGGCTTTCGCGAGCGCACGAGCGGCGAGATTGAAGTAGAATTGGATTGGGACGGCGCGGAAGTTTGGGTGCGCGTCCAAGATAATGGCGCAGGCTTGCCAGCGGGATTCGATCTGGCAACGTCACGCGGTTTGGGCTTGCAAATTGCGCGCACGCTCGTCGAAAAAGATTTGCGCGGTAAGCTGGCGTTGACCAATGCGGCTGAGGGCGGTACGACCTCATGGGTATTGTTCACGCGCGGCACGGCGCTAGGAAACGGGAGATAACATGGAAACATTGCGGGTCTTGATCGCAGACGATGAAAGTCTGCGCGTCCTGAGCTTGAAAGGACAGTTGGAAACGATTGGGCACAAGGTCATTGCCGAGGCGGCGAACGGCAAAGAGGCGGTGAATCTGGCGCGGGAGTTGCGGCCTGATCTGGCGATCTTGGATATTAAAATGCCAGAAATGGATGGCATTGAAGCGGCGCAGATGATTATGGAAGAGCGTCCCATCCCGATCATTTTGCTGACGGCATTCAGCGAAAAAGAATTGGCTGAGCGCGCGGCAATGGCGAATGTTGCCGCCTACCTGATGAAGCCGGTTTCGGAAAGTGATTTACTCCCCGCGATCGCGCTGGCGGTATCGCGGTTCAAGGAATTTCAATCCCTGCATCAAGAAGTGGATGATTTACGGGACGCGCTGGAGACGCGCAAACTCGTCGAGCGCGCGAAAGGCATTTTGATGCGCCGCTTGAATTTATCGGAGGAAGAAGCGTTCCGCCGGATGCAACGCCGCAGTCAAAACGAAAATAAAAAACTCGGCGATATTGCGAACGCTATCATCACCGCTGACGGAATGTTATAAGCGCGCCATGCGCCGGGGTTGCTCTCGCGAGGCAGACCCGACGCATTCGTGTTTTTATCGAGGAGACAACCGTGATCGACGAAGATCAGATCGTCCAACTGATTCGCGAAGAATCGGTGCTGATTGATCGGGGCGCTATTGGAGAACTGTACGAAACAGGTTTGAAATTTCTAGGGATTGGCGTGGGCGGCGTGTTGTATACCGCGGGCAAAAAAGGCGGCGCGCGCGGCGCGCGCATGTTGCGCGATAAGTTTGGCTATCAGGGCAACGATCTCTTGCGCGCGGCGATTGTTGCATTCAACCAATCGAACTGGGGCCGAGCCGAGTTGCTGTGGCACAGCGACGGCTTGAAAATCGAAGTGACTAATTCGACTTTGGCGTCCAATGTGAACGGCCAGAAAAGACCGATCTGCCATCCAATTGCCGGCTATATCGCCGGTTTCCTGGAAGAAGCGTGGCAAAAACCGGTTCGGGTGCGCGAGGCTGAATGTATGGCGCAAGCCCAGCCACACTGTTTATTTGTCGTCGAATAAATTCTGCTTGTTTGCTCGTCTATGTTATATGCACAAACAACCTCTGCCTCCACGCAGGGGTTGTTTTTTTCAATCGAGCGACTGGGCTTGATGAGACGTTTGGACGGCAAGGTGATACGATTTGACCGCGTGGTCTATTGTATAATTGCATGAAAGACATGCGTGATGCTGATGTCGGCATCGCAACACTGCTGAAGGTGAAGAATGCCTCTGGGTATGTATTTGCGCCCAGAGGCATTTTCTTGTCTATGCCACACGGAAAGCGAGGTGACATCTAGCTCGCGTTTGTCTAGCACGACGATGGGGTTTAAATTTCTCCAATGAAGGAGCATCACATGAAACGGAATTCGATCATAATTGCCATCGCCTTGGTTGCGTTGGTGGTTATGTTGACAGTCGGCTGTAGTTCAGGGACTGGCGCGCCGGGATCGGCGGGACCTGTGGGTCCGCAAGGACCAGCGGGCCTTGCTGGCGCGCCCGGTCCTGCGGGCAAGGATGGCGCGCCGGGTAAAGATGGCGCACCCGGTAAAGACGCCGCGGTCGCACCGGGCGCTGGTTTGAAAATGGAAATCACCAAGGTCGAGATTCCGGCTGACAACAAGCCGGTGGTCACGTTCAAGGTGACGGACGCGCAAGGCAATTTGATGAAAAACGCGAATCTCGATGCGAATAGTTTCCGGTTTGCGATTGCCAAAGTTGTGACGGATAAGGATTCCGGTTTGACGCGCTATGAAAGCTATGTTACGCGCGTTGTTACCGGCACGACGGTTACGCTGAACGGGCAGAGTATCAAAGCCGCGTTGCCGACCGCGGTTCAAGCGACGGCGGATTCGGGCGGCAAGTTGACGGAGACCGCGACTGGGTTTACGTATGTCTTTACCAGCACCATCCCCGCGGATTACGACAAGAATGCGACGACCGTGGTGGCTGGGCAGACCTCGCGCGATAATCGCGCCACTGCGGCAAATGGCGTCTTTGCATTTGTGCCGGCTGGCGGCACGCCCGCCATTCGCGAAGTGGTCAAGACCGAGGCGTGCAACCAATGCCACGATCCAATTAAAGCGCATGGCGCGCGTGTTGAAGTTGGGTATTGCGTCTTGTGCCACAGTCCGCAAAGCACCGATGTCAATAGCGGCAACGTCGTTGATTTCAAAGTCATGGTGCATAAGATTCACGATGCGGCGGCGCTTCCTAGTGTCAAGAGCGGCAAGCCGTACTTTGTCAATAGCGCCGATTTTTCAAAAGTGGCTTTTCCGCAGGATGTGCGTAATTGCACTACCTGCCACCTGCCTGGCACGAAAAATGCCGACAATTGGAAGACTGCGCCGAGCGCGGCGGCTTGCGGCTCGTGCCATGACAATGTGAATTTCAAGACTGGCGAAAATCACAAGGGTGGACCTCAAGCGAATGATACGACCTGCAAAGGTTGCCACCAACCCGATTCCGGCAAAGAGTTTGACGCCTCAATTGTTGGAGCGCATGTGATTCCGAACGATTCCAAGCAATTGCGCGGCGTGAAATTTGCCATTGTTTCAGTGGCGGATACCAAGCCGGGTCAAAATCCGACAGTCACCTTTAACATCAAAGACAAAGACGGCAAGCCGATTGATCCCAAAGACATGTGGAGTCTTGCGCTGGTAATGGCAGGTCCCACGACGGACTATACCAACTCGTGGAGCGAAACATTATCTTCAACTCCAGCCGTTGCGACCAAAGCCAAAGACGCGGGCAATGGTAATTACACCTACACCTTCTCAGCCACCATTCCGTCGAATGCAACTGGTTCGTTCGCCATTGCCGCGCAAGGGTACATCAGCCAGACGCTCAAAAAAGCCGATGGCTCGACGCTTCTCGCCGCCGATGGCAAATCGCCGCTCTATGTGCGGGATGCTGGGTTCAACCCAGTCTTCGCCTTTGCCGTGACGGATGCTAAAGCAGTTGCGCGGCGACCGATCGTCGATCGCAACGACTGCAACAAATGCCACCATGATTTGGGCAATCCAGCAGGGATTGCCATTCACGGCGGCACGCGCCAGAACCCAGATTTTTGTGTGTTCTGCCACCGCGTAAATGCAACAGATAATGCGGTTGCACCCAATGCGCCCCAGCCCATCTCGTTCGATAACTTTATCCACCGCATTCACACGGGTGGAGCGGCAACCACTCCGCTAGTCGTCAACAATGGCGCCAGCAACGCCAAGAGTTTTGCGAATCTGGGTTATCCTGGTGATCGTGCGCATTGCAGTAAATGCCACTTGCCCAATACCAATCTCTTGCCATTGCCCGCAACCGATTTGCCACTCACTTTTGGTTCCAACGTTGTCCAACCTGTCACCGCCGCGTGTTCAGGTTGTCACGACGCGGTGCCTGCCAAAGCGCACTTTGGACTCAACACTGTTGGCGCGACGGAAACATGCGTCGTTTGCCACGCTGAAGGTCGCATTGGTGCAGTGAGCAATCACGAAAAATAGTTCGGACCCCAAATGTGCGTCTAGCGCGTTAGCATGAAAACTCGCGGGAGCATTGTCTTCCGCGAGTTTGTTTTTCGAGATCTGAAATTATTGACTCGCCTTATGCGCTGTCATTCCGAGCGAAGCGAAGAATCTCTCCTATTGGGTTTGTGAGACCCTTTGCGGAGTCTACAGTGAGCAAAGCGAATCTGCTCAGGGTGCCAAGTCCAAGTGCGTAACATCAGTCAATAATATTCACTGCCGAAGCGCAGAGAACGCGGAGAAAATCAAACAATGCGCGCGGCATCTTGGCGGCAAAAAATTGCCTGTCGGTGCCGACGTTCCAGCCTCGGTTAAAGACGCAATGGATGATCGCAAGATATAGAGCGGATGGAGCGTAAAAAAATGGCGACCCAAGTCGGGTCGCCATTTTTGTCTCGTGGCTATTTTTCTTTTGGAGGTAATTGCCGATACAACTCGCGGCGGATGAGGTACAGACTTGCAATGGCGAGGAACATTACGCCCAAGCCAATGATCATGGCTTCGCGGCGCACTACGCTATCGCCGATCGATTTTTCCGCGTCAGCTTGTACTTGCTTGGCGGTAGCAATCGCCTTATCGGTCTTGGCTTTCACGAGCGTCGTGTCGAGGGTGTGCTGTGCGGCGCGTGCCGTGATCAAATTGGTGTTCGCATCGGCAAGGGCGGCTTGTTCTGGGGCAACGATCAAACCGGTCCCCGCGGCGCGCTGAATGGCATTGGTTGCATCGTCGTAAGCTTTGGCGCTCGTCGTGATCATATCGGACAATTGTTTGATGGTCGCCGCTTGTGGCGAGTTAGCCGGGTGACAACTGGCGCAGTCGCGTGTGTCACTGCCGGTAAACATGGCGTCGGTTGGTTGCATGACGTCATAACGACCATGACACGTGACGCACTTGGGCGTCCCCGGCGCGTTGTTTGCGTGCATGCTCTTGAGGTAGTAATCCTGGGTTGCGCTATGGCAACTCCCGCACACATTCGCAGTTTCGGAAAAGCCGGGCGGCGCCGCGCCGTGGGTGCCGTGACAGGTGGCGCAACTGGGCGCGCGCGGGTCTTGCTTTTGCAATAGCGCAACGCCATGCACGCTCTTTTTATACAAATCGTATTGATTGGTGGGGATGCCATACGGTTTCATCAGGACGGTATTCGAGTGGCATGACGCGCACAAGCCCGGCACATTCTGCGGGTACACGTTCGACGTGGGGTCTTTGACTTCTTTGGTGCCGTGTCCATCGTGACAGACAAAGCATGTGGCGACGCTGGTATCGCCAAGCGCGAGCTGGTTGCCATGCACGCTTTCTTTGTATTGCGCGTATTGATCGGTGGGCAGATCATACTGGCGCATCAAATCTACGCGCGCGTGACAACTTGCGCACAGGGCGGGAATATCCTGTTTTTTGGGCGTGCCGACATACCCGGCGGATGCCGCCATGGCGGCTTCTTTGGTGGGTTTGCTTGCATCACCGCCGTGACAATCCACGCATTGCACGCCGCGTGCCGAGTGAATGCTTGACGTGTGTTGTTTCACGATGTCTGCCATCTTGCCGCCTTGCGCCAAGTGGCAGTCCACGCACGAGTTTTGCGTTGCGGGTGCGGCGGCGTGTGAAATCCGCGTTGGCACAACTACTGGTACCACGGGCTTGGGCTGGTGGCACGTGCGGCACATATCGTTCGTGCGTCCGGCGTGGCTGGCGGGCACTTTGGGCGCGCCGCCCACTCCGGCTTGGTGACACGTGAGACAGCTGTCGCGTCCTTCAAGTGTATGCGGAATGTTGGGCGGTGTGCTAGCGGCGGGCGATGGCGTTGCGCCTGCTACTGCGGCGGCGGTTGGCGTGGTGCCTGTGCCGGCCGTGACACCTGGTTTAACCGTGTGGCACAATACGCACATGTCGTTGGTGCGCCCGGTATGATCGGCTGGATATTTCGGTGCGCCGTTCAAGCCTTTTTCGTGGCACGATAGACAATCGGTGCGGCCTTCTTTGGGGTGCGGAATTTGCGGCGGTCCGCTCTGACCGGGTTGCTCGGCTTGCGCGGTGAGATAGGGTACGCCGAGCGCGAAAATGAGGGCGAGCCCTACGAGTAAAAATATACGAACGATTATTTTTTTCATCATCACCTCACACGAACCATGACGGAATCAACATCGCGCTCGACTCGCCTATGAATTGGCCGCGGAGCGTTAGGAAAATAATGATCACCAAAATGATCACGACGACGGCGATCATCACGGGGCGTTCCTTCGCCGGGCGTTTCTTGGAGTGATCCAGGAATGGCAACAGCGCGAGCAAGAGCAAGCCGATGCCGGGAATTATGATTCCGGCAAGCTTGGGTAGTTCGGGATGGATGAAACTCAGAAAGGCGACATCCTTGAGCAATTGATACACAAACAAAAAATACCATTCGGGTTTGACTTCCGGCGGGGTGCGAAATGGATCGGCTTTGGCTTGCAAGTCTGCTGGGAACAATGAGGCGAGCGCGATCAAGATGCCGAGCATTGCATACCACGCGATAAATTCGCTGAGCACGTAATGGGGCCAAAATGGCAATTGCTGTTTTTGTTTGGTAGGTTTTGGGTCTGCCATGTTATTCCTCCCGTTCTTCTGGGTCTGCCAGACCTTGCTGGTGAATAAACAAAATATGGATGCCGAGTGCGCCAAGAATCGAAACGGGCAGGATTAACACATGCACATCGAAAAAGCGTGAGAGGGTGAGCGCGCTCAAATCTGGTCCGCTTCGCAAAAAGTCCTGGATGTAATTGCCGATCAGCGGCACCGCGCCCGCAATTTGCGTGCCGACCGTGGTTGCCCAAAAGGCACGTTCGTCCCAGGGAAGCAGATAGCCGGTGAAACCAAAACCTAGCGTGATCACCAACAAGCCCACGCCGACGATCCACGTCATCTCGCGCGGCGCGCGATAGGCGCCTTGGATCGCCACGCGCAGGAGATGCAAAACGCAAAAAATGATCATTAGGTTGGCGCTCCATGCATGGACACTGCGGATGAGCCAGCCAAAGTTGACATCGTTCATAATGAACAAAATGCTGTCGTATGCCGCTTCGGGCGTGGGATGATAATACAACGCGAGCAGAATGCCGGTGATCGCTTGGACCATAAAGAAAAAGAGTGTGATCCCGCCAAGGTAATACGTATGGGCTGAGCGTGGGATTGAGACGTGCAAGGCAAAACTCACGATCTCACGAACGCGCACGCGCTCGTCAATCCAATCAATGATCCGATTAACCCAGTCGCGCGGTTTTGCGGTTGTGCTTTTTTGCATTATGCGCCTCCCACAAAAATTTCGCCGTTTTCAACTGCAACGCGAACCGCCGGGAGCGGCGCCGGAGGCGGGCCTGAAATCACCGCGCCCGTTATTGGGTTGAAGCGTCCGTCGTGGCAGGGGCAACCGATAAACTGTTTACTGGAATTCCATTCGACGACGCAACCCAAGTGCGTGCAAATCGCCGAAAACGCTTTGACGCCGCCCTGGGTTGTATTCACGACGATCACGGGCTTGTCGTTCACCGGCAACACTTTGCCTTGACCGACGGGTAGATCGGCAACTTGACCGACCGACACGCGCCCGCTACTGCCGGAGGCGCGGCGCGCGGGGGGCCACACATAGCCGAGGATAGGTACGAGTGCGCCGCCGATTGTCGCAATGACGGAAAAGCCTAATGCCCATTTCACAAAACCGCGCCGCTCGATCACGGGTAACGCTGGCGTATTCGTTGTCATAGGTGCTCCTTCCTTGACACCGGGAAATAAAATTGCCTACGCTGGACGCGCGCAAGCGCAGTCACTGGCGTAGGCATTCCTCACCCGGTGGTTCAGGGATGCCCGCATCAGCATCCACTTTTCAACTTTGATTATAAAGTAACCGGACAAGTGGTGTCAATCGTTTTGGTCTATTTTGATACGAAAGTATTCGATCTTGTTCCAAAAATGCAGAACCTCTGCGTCGCGTGGAGCGAGCAGAGGTTCTCACAGCATGTTCAAAAATTTATTGTTGTTTGTGACACGCGCGGCATGTATCGTCCGTGCGGCCGGTGTGATCGGCGGGTAGTTTGGGCCCAATGTTATTCGCATGACAGCCGAGACAAATGGTGCGTCCGTTGTGATCGGCTGTGAGCGCGGGCGGTCCACCTGCCGCCGGTGCGGCGGCGGTTGGCGCGGGCGTTCCACCGGGTTGCGGTGTGGCAGACGGGCTGGGGTTGCCAACTTTGTGACAGGTCAAGCACTTGTCGTTCGTAAAGCCATAATCCTTGTGGAATTGCAAGACCTGTGGCACGCCGACAATGCCGGTCCCGTGACAGCCGAGACACGCGGTACGTCCGGCGATGTCATGTGGGATCGGTGGCGGACCACCGGCAGGTGCGCTCGCGGTCCCGGTGCCTGGTGCCGGTGTTGTGCTAGCCGTTGGCACGGAGGGCTTGTGGCACGCTTGGCACATATCGTTTGTGCGGCCCGCGTGATCGGCGGGGTAGGGGCGAACTTTGCTCTGCGGGCCGTGACACAATTGACAATCCGGGTTGCCGCCGACGGGATGCGGAATTTGCATTGGCACGGCATTGGGATTGGATTTGGGCGCGACTGGAATGGAGAGTGATTTCGCCAATTCGGGCGCGTTCAAGCCCGCGTATTTCCAGGTTATGCCGTGACACGCGCTGTTCGAGCAGAACGAACTATTGTCTTTGCCGCCGGCGTTGTTGGTGTCGTGACAGGCTTGGCAGGTGGTGCTGAACGTGGTGCGGTGTTCCGCAAGCCAGGTGGTCGTCTTGTGCGAATCGGGTTCAACAACGTTTGCCAGCGAGAGCGCGGGCGCGGGACCGCCCGGTGTTGTGACTTCGGGAATGGTGTGGCAGACGTTACATTCCAGGCGAATCGCTTCTTTGGTGTCTTGGGTCAAGTGTTTGCCATCGTGACAGCGGAAACAACCGGGCCAATCCTTGTGACCGAGATCGTTCGGGTGCACGGTCCAATCTAAACCTTGTTCGGGATAGTGCAGTTGCGGATACCAGGTTTGGATTTGGGTAATGGCGGTTTTGATCGTGGCGGTATTTTTGTTATAGTAATCCGCGTAATTTTGCTTGTAGAAGGTTTCAAGATCGGCAATGGCTTTGTTCGCCGCGGCAACCGTTGGATAAGTTGGCGTGAGAACTTGGACGCCTTGTTTTTTGATTTCTGGAATCGTCGCATCAATTTGTTTGTTCGTCAACGATGTATTCATTGCTTCGTCAGGCGACAAGAAATTGTGTGACACGCGATTGTGACAGTCAATGCAGTCCATTCGCCGCGTGGGTAATTTGGCGATCTGATCGGGCGTCAGTTTGGTGCTGACATCGGTATAGACTTTTTTCGTGCCGTCGGCGTTGACTACGGTGATTTGTGGAATTTCTTGTTTTTGGTCTTCGGTGTAGGCAAACTCAATGTCGGATTGGGTGTGCCAGTGGATGCCTTTGCCGAGACCTTCGCGTTGCGTGCCGCCGCCTGTCTTGAGTACCAGCGTGGTTTGCACAGGGGTGTTTTTCACATCCAAAGCAAAATTCGTCAGCGTAATGACCTTGTCCCACGCAAACTTGTCGGGCCAGTGACATTTTTCGCAGGATTCGCGCGCCGGTTGCATGCCTTTGGCGTAAATAGGGAACGTATAGTTTTGGGTGACGTAATTGATCACGTACTGGGCATCATTGGCTTTGCGGGTGAAAGCAACCCCGACGAATGTGCGCCCGATGTGACATTCCACGCATTGCACGCGCGCGTGCGGTGAGCGCAAAAATGAATCATAGTGCGGCGGCATGGTGTGGCACGCGGTACCGCAAAACGGCGAGCTATTGGTATAATCCCAACCGTATAGAATTCCAAAGAAACCGAGTCCAACCAGGACGATGGTGATGATTGCCAGCCCAACTTGCTTGAGCGTGATGGAACGGATACGTTGCCACAATTTGCGAAACAATGACATACTCCTCCTCGCTACATTGCGAAAAAATAAAAATGCCCAACAATGCAAATAGCACCGATAGGCATTCGTCACCTTCAGCAACGGAATGACGATGGCGTCATCACCACCGAAATTTCCCCGTCACCACTATACTATTCCAAAGTCGTAATGCGGTCAAATTTTTGTTTGGCTTTAGTTCCCTGAATTCGATCGAGCAAGAGCGATTATGCATAAAACCCCTTGCGGTTATCCGCAAGGGGTTTTATGATGCTCTAATCTGAACGTCCAAACAATACCGCCAATGCTCCGCAAGGCGAAAATGGGCTAGTTGCTGGGTTTGTGGCAGGCATTGCACGTGCCATCCACGCGACCGACATGGTCGTCGGGACTCTTGGGTCCGCTGACGCCAGTTTGGTGACACGCATTGCAAGCAGTGCGTCCCGCGTGGTCGGCGGGTTGCGCTTTGGGAGTGCCGCTTGCCGCGCTGGTGGACGAAGCTGTTGGTGTGCCGCTGACAGGAGCCGCGCCGCCAACTTTGTGGCAGGCGGAACAGGTGGCGTCAGTGCGTCCTTTATGATCTGCAGGCAGAACAGGTTGTGGCAATGTTGCGTGACAGCCGAGACAAATGGTGCGTCCGGCATGATCGGCGGGTAATGGTTTGGCGATTACATTATTTCCCGGCACGGTCGTTGCGCGTACGGTTGGCGTCGGCGTAATGGGCGAATAAATTTGAACGGCGGCGCGGCGCGGCAGAGTTGTAATTGCTGTTTGCTCACCGGTCAATAGCCAGATGATGCCGCCAAACATGACCAATGCAACGACGAGAGCAATTGGAATAAAAGCGCGTTCGCGTTGTTTGATCACATCGGGCGCGGGTCGTTTATCGGCGAGACCTTGTTCCAATTCATCAAGTTCGCCGCCGTGATCTTCGTCCATTTGGTGATGCGTCAAGTTTCCGGTAAACACGGTCTTGTTAAATGTCTTGAGGTGAACATTGTAAAAGTGCCACACGATAATCGCCAGCGCGGCAAGCACGGCTTCGGCACCGTGCGCGGCTTTCGCCGCTGGGATGAGATCGCCGGGGATGAGCTTGGCGGCATTGATGGGATTCCACATGATAAACCCGGTCAAAGCCATCACAACCGTGCCCCAGACCATTGCCCAGTATTCGGCTTTTTCTTCAAACGAGTAACGCGGCAAGCGCGGTCGCTCTTTGGTCAACCCAAGATTGTACCGCACAATGTCGAGCGCGTCGAGGGCGTCTTGCAAGCGGGGGAACATGGTCCAACGCACGCGTAATACAAAAATTTTATAGGCGATGACGATGATGTGATATGCCGACATGATGACAATGATCGCGGCGGCGATATGGTGAATGACGCGGGTCATTTCGATTCCACCGAACCAGCCGATGATGGTGTCCGAGATGCCCCAATCGGCAAACTTTTGCGGAATGCCAGTCACCACTAACAAGGTGAACGAAATGACGATGCCCCAGTGTTCGATGCGTTGCGCGAGATTAAAGCGTTGATATTCTTTCTGTTGTACCATGACTAGTGACTCCCGTTTGGCTTTTGGAACCGATTCAACACGCGGCGCACGAAATCCAGCGCGACAAAGGCGAGCATACCGCCGATCACAACGGGGACCAGGAACCAATAAAATAGATTCACATAGTAAATGGCGGGGTATTTTTCTGGACTGGCATCATAGTGGCTAAGCCATGACGATGGAAAATTCGGCGTGGCATTGGGGTGGCATTGTTGGCATGTCTTTAACAGATTATCTTTGAAGATGGTGGCTTGCGGATCGGTTGGCTTGCGAATGTCATGGACGCCGTGACAGTCAAAGCACACGGCTTTGTTCGTCGGCGCATCGGGCGATTGCTTGGCGAACAACTCGACGGTGGTGCCGTGAAAGTCGGCGACATACGTGTTGAGCACATTCGTCGAGATATTGTATTTTTGCATTTTGGCTTTGTCGGTGTGACACTTGGAGCAGAGCGCGGGCGATTTCAAGCGGAATTGTGTGGTGGTTGGATCGCCAATGTTATGAACGCCGTGGCAGTCAATGCAGGTCGGCACATCAGGATTGGATTCATCGAGCAATGCCGCGCCATGCACACTGCCCGCGTATTGGTCATAGATTGTGCTGTGGCATTTACGGCAGGTTTGCGGAATCCGCGAACGCGGCACATTCGGATCGGCGACCCGGTGCGCGGTGTGGCAATCCGTGCAGATCGGCGCATTGCGGTTGCCGGCGGCGAGTTCCTTGGCGTGCATCGAGTCCAGCGAACTTTGGTATTCCTTGTCGTGGCACTGGCGGCAAATGGTATACATCTGCAAGGAAAAATCGCGCGAATCTTTTGCCAGCATCGGCGGATGCGGATAGCCGCTGATGTTGGTGTGGCACGCGGTACACCGTTGTCCTTGTTTGCCATGTACCGAGTCGTTGAACGCGGCTGGGTCTTGGTACAAGGAAATGGTTTCGCCGCTCTGTAGTTTCAAGGTGAGATCTGGGTTTTGGTGGCAGGCGAGGCAGACCTGGTTTTCAACTTGCGCGGGCTGAGGCGCGTCGCCGGGGCCACTGGCGCGCGCGGCGGGTGCAACAGCAATCGCAATGAGGAACACAATCAATCCAGCGATCAAACGACCGAACCAACGTGGATGCATAAGCTTCTCCCAAATAAAAAATGCCTCACCGTCGAAGCAGTAAGGCATTCATAACCTAAGCGCTAGTCGCTCCTGCATGGGTCACCCGCGTCGGTAACGCAACATTACTAGTGTAGCGTAGCAGGATCAAGTCAAAAGCGTGTTTGGGTTAGGTCAAAAACAGGTCAGGATTTCGCCGCGAGTGTTTCGATGATGGTCACGAGCGCGGAATGATCCAATTCGCCGCGGCCGGCGGCGCAGAGCGCGTTGAACATTTCGTTGACCTGCGCGGTGACGGGCAGTGGCACGTTGTACGCTTGGCCGGTCGCTAGGACAATGTTCAAATCTTTGCGATGCAATTCGGCGCGAAAGCCGGGTTTGAAATTGCGGTCAAGGATGCGTTGTCCATGCAGATCCAAAATGCGGCTTTGCGCGAATCCGCCGAGCAGGGCTTGCCGCACCTTGGCGGGATCAACGCCGGCTTGCGCCGCAAGGGTGAGGGCTTCGCTCACCGCTTCAATCGTCAGCGCGACGACAATTTGATTTGCCGCTTTGGTGATCTGTCCCGCGCCCGCATCGCCGATATGCACAATGTTTTTGCCCAGCACTTGAAAAATGGGTAACGCGCGATTGAACGCGGCGGGTGTGCCGCCGACCATAATCGAAAGCGTTGCATTGATTGCGCCAACTTGTCCGCCGCTGACCGGTGCATCGAGCAAATCGATCCCGCGCGCGGCGGCGGCGTGCGCCAGTTGGCGCGCAACGACCGGTGAGATTGTGCTCATATCCATCACGAGTGTGCCGCGCCGCGCGCCCGCCAAGACGCCATCGTTGCCAGCGATCACGCGCTCCACGTCGGGCGAATCCGGCAACATGGTGATCACGACATCGCATTGCGCGGCGACTTGGCTAGGTGTGTCAGCCCACCGCGCGCCCTCGCGCAGTAATTCATCGGCGGTGCCGCGCGTGCGGGTCAAGACGACAAGCGGATAGCCCGCCGCGAGTAAATTGCGCGCCATCGGTTTTCCCATTGTGCCTAGGCCGATAAAACCAATTGTGTCCATGGTGTCTCCAAAACTCAATGTGGAAATGAAGCGGAATCAACACGCGCGGGTTGCGCGCGCGGATGAATTAGCCGCGTGTTAAAATTATACTGATTCCTGACCGAATGCCAAATTGATTGTAGACTTGCGAACTCTGCGCCAGTGTTCCAATTCAGAGCGAACTCTAGCGGATTCAATTTCAGGCAGGTTAGCAAAAAATGGTATCTGGCGCAGAACAGCTTCTTTCATGCGCTTGCTTTTTCAGAACGATGCCAGCCATCGGTATCGTTTGAAACAGGCGCATCGAGTTTCCTTCCGAAAACCAGGGTGTTTATCCGCCGCTGATTGCGGTGATGATGTAAACGTGATCGTTGGTTTGCAACGCCGTGTGCAGATCGGGCGCGATCGTTTGGTTGATGAATATTTTGAGATGCTCGCGCAAGTCGCCCTGTTCATTGATCATGCGAAAACGCAAGCCGGGATAACGGTGATCCAAATCGGCGATCACGTCGGCGAGTGTGGTGCCATTCGCCGCTACGATGTTCGCGTGCGTATAGGATCGTAGCGGCGTCGGCACATGCACTTGAACGGCGATTGCCTCTGTCATCGTTGCCACGCTACGGCTTCGACAGAATAAATTTCCGGTAACGAAGTCGCAAGCCGGGTCCACGTTTCGCCTTCGGTGCGGCTCGCCCAAATTTCGCCGCCGGTTGTGCCGAGATAAACCCCGACCGGTTTGCGCGCATCGACGCTCAACGCTTGGCGTTTTACCGTGAACCAACCGTGCGCGCGCGGAAAACCCTGGTCTTGGCGTTTCCACGTTTTGCCGGCGTTATGTGTGACATAGGTTGCGGGCTTGCCTTTTGGACTGACGCGCCCGAGCGGGAAACTGCCATCCAGTGGAAAGAGCCACGCGGTTTCCGGATCGCGCGGATGAACGACGATGGGGAACGAATGATCGCTAACGGCTTTGGGTAAATTTTTGCCGATGTTGATCCAAACGCCATCGGCGCGGTCCATGCGATAGACGCCGCAGTGATTTTGTTGATACAAACGATCAGGTCTTGCCGGATGCAAGCGCATCAAGTGAACATCGTGACCGATTGGGGCATCGGGCACTGGCAGGAAATCAGAAACAAGTCCCTGGTTCAACGGAGACCAGGTTGCGCCCTGGTTTGTGCTTTCAAACGCGCCGCCGCTCGATAAACCAAGATACATGTGCTTGGCGTCGCGCGGGTCAATCATAATTGAATGGAGGGTCGCGCCACCGGGCGGCGCTTCGTCGTCCGGGCTGACCCAGGTCGCGCGCAGTGGATTGGCATTGAACCCCGCAACGCCTTCCCAGGTTTCGCCATTGTCTTCACTGCGAAACAAACCGGGAGGTGACGACCCAGCATACCATACGCCGGCTTCGCTGACGTGTCCGGGCGACAGCCAAAAATTATGATGTACGACCAGCCCTTTTTCGCCTTCACGCGCTCGAGGAAAAGCCGGTGGTTGTTTAGCTTCCTGCCAGGTCTTGCCGAAATCCATCGAGCGGAAAATGGTTGGCCCGAGATGCCCCGTGCTTGCGGCCATCAACAGCGTGCGTTGATCGCGCGGATCCATGACGAAATGATGAATCACGCCGCCGATGAACAAGCCATCAGCCATTTTCCATGTGCGCCGGGTTTTATCGCCGCGCAATATGAATGCCCCTTTGCGCGTGCCGATCAGCAACGCGATTGGGCTTGGAGCTATTTTTGACATTGCGTTTTTCTCCTGGTTTGAGAATCACAAAATTTGGATCGATAGACCGATCGAACGCGAATATGGCGCGAGTATACCGTCAGTGGTAAAGCGCTGTCAATGCCCCGTGTGAAATGCGGTATGATCCCCCCTTGACAGCAATGTTTGGCTATCGCTATAATCGGCGTTGTCCGCGTGAAGGTTGGATCGATCCAGTGGCTTGATGGCAACGCCATCTGAGCCGGCGCTGGCGCGGCATTTTTTTCGAGGAGGTGTTTATCGCAAAACAGCCACAGTCCGGTTAACCGTGATCGATTCAAATCCGATGGTTGTTAATCAGCCATCCCAAATCCGAAAGAGGTATAACGCATGAAACAGTTACGAAAGCTGTTTGGCTTGACCCTGCTGATTGGGGTGCTCGGTGTATTGTTTACTTCGGCGGTCGCCGCAGGCGGGCCGGCTCCGGCGAAACCCAATCTGCGATTTGCCAAACCCCTGAATGGACGTCTCTCCAGTCGAAGCGGTCAAGCCCCAGCGCAGTCCGCCGCGCGCACATCGTTAATCGGCGGCGATCCGGGTGATAATGATACCGCGATCAGCCTCGCGCCAAACTTGTCCGCGCTGTGCCAAGCTTACCTGGGTCAGTTGAATGTGTATGGCAACCCTGCGCCCAATGTGGATCAGATTAACGGGGATACGGTCTTTGCAGTTGGCACGCAAAAAGGATGCAATGCCGCGCAGAATGAAACCAGCATTGTAGTCAACCCCAAGAATCCCAAAAACTTGGTGGGCGGCACGAATGATTATCGTTTGTTCAACACGCGCGAAGCGCGCAACGATGGTTCGGGCTGGGCGTACACCACCTTCGATGGCGGCAAGACTTGGAAGAATGTGGTTCTGCCGCATTTGACGTTCCAAACTGGCGCGACTGGCGCGTTGTCGGATATGGATTCGGCGGGCGATCCGGCTTTGGCATTTGGGCCCAACAACGCGGTGTACTATGCCAACATCGTCTTTAGTCGCTTGAACGGTGGCAGTGGCATTGTCGTTTCCAAATCTGCCAACGGCGGCTTGACTTGGGGCGAACCGTCCATCGTTCAAATGGACGGTGTGGATGCGAGTGGCAATGCGTTGCCCACCGATTATTTCAACGACAAGGAATGGATCGGCGTCGATCAAAAAACTGGAACCGTCTATGTCACGTGGACTCGTTTTGGTTTATCGGACTCACCCATTGTCGTTTCGAAATCAACGAATGGCGGCAAGACCTGGTCGCCGTTTGTCTATGTGAATCCTGCCTCTGGTTTCAAACCCGGCGGCATTACGTCGTATAGCCAAGGTTCGATCCCGCAAGTTGGCAAAAAAGGTGAGCTGTACATTGCGTATGAAAGCGCGGTATGTCAAACCTTGAATTGCAATCTGCCAACGGATCACGACGCGATCATCATTGCGAAATCAACTGACGGCGGCGCAACATTCAAGAACACGGAAGCGTCATTCGATTTTGATTTCCCCTACAATCCAGATACCGGACGCTCCACCTTGACCGGCGAGAATTTCCGCATCAACAGTTTTCCGCAATTTGCGATTGATCCTGAGAGTGGCAAGTTGTATGTCACGTGGGCAGATGATCGCAACGGCGCGTACGATGCGAACGGCAATTCGATCAAGACGAATGGCGATGTGCTGGTCATTAGTTCCGAGGATGGCGTGAAATGGTCCAAACCGGTTGTGTTGGGCACTGGTGCGGATGAAGTGTATCCCGCGATTGGAGCTTTTGATGATCAGGTTGCCGTGACTTTTTATACGCGTACCTATGACGCGAATGGCGTCGGACTTGACTATGCCTACGTCAAGGGCGAGAGCTTGAATGGATTGAAAGCGAACAAGGTCAAACGCATCACGACGCAAACTTCCAATCCCGGTATTCAATTCGTAGGAGTCGGCGCGGTCTCCGGCAAAGTTTTGCAAGGCGTCTTTATCGGCGACTATACCGCCGTGGCGTTTGGCAGTGACGGCAAATTCCATCCTTCGTGGACGGATTTCCGTGGTAACCCAGGTGTCACCCCGCCGAATCAGGATGCGTATTCGCAATCCATTGCGTTCGATGGAAATGACAACTAATGTTTTGACCGTGATCGACAACAGCCCCAGAGTGAAAACTCTGGGGCTGTCTTTTATTACAGGGATTTTATACTGCGCGATACCGAAAGCAATCGGTGGTGTGATCGTTGACCATGCCCGCCGCTTGCATAAATGCATAACATATCGTCGAGCCGACAAACTTGAAACCGCGCGCTTTTAAATCCCGGCTCATTGCATCCGATTCTTTGCTTGTGGCGGGAATCTCCTTGAGCGATTTCCACTTGTGCTTGATGGTCTTGCCGCCGGTAAATTGCCAAATGTATGCGTCGAATGAGCCGAATTCTTTTTGCGTGGCAAGAAATGCGCGCGCGTTCGTGATCGCCGCCGCAATTTTCAAGCGATTGCGAATAATCCCCGCGTCATTGAGCAAACGTTGCACATCGGCATCGGTGTATCGTGCGATTTTCTTGACGTTGAATTTGTGAAATGCCTTGCGGAAATTGTCGCGCTTGTTCAAAACAATTTCCCAACTCACCCCGGCTTGAAACCCGTCGAGGATTAGAAACTCGAATAATTTGCGGTCGTCGTGGACGGGCACACCCCATTCTTCGTCGTGATACGCGAGCATGGACGGATTATTGCGGAAGGTGCTCCACGCGCAACGGTTGAGTGGTTTCATGGTTGATTGACCTCGATGGAAAATCCGGCTTGACACAACACTTGGATTGCCGATTCCAGTTGGTTGGCTTTTACGAGTACGTAATCCGTGTCATAAGTGGACAATGCAAAAATTGGGATGCGGGCGTGCGCCAATGGCGCGGCGATTGACGCGAGAATACCCGTTAGCGCAAAATCCAATGATCCCACAATTTTCAGCGCACGCCAATTTTTTTCGCTGACAATACCATCCGGGACTGCGGCTTGCGCGCACACAATCGAAAGCTCGTCTGCCGTGCGTGTGACTGAACAGAAATCGTTTGCCCATACCGGGATCGGCGCGGCGGCGTCCAAGCGGCATACCGCGAATGTTTCCGGCAGAATGGTGAGCGCGAGTGGCGTCATCTTATTTCCATGCGCGCGGCATTCGGCGGGGATAGGCAATTTCGCGCGCGCCGAGAAATGTGGCGAGTGTTTCAATTGCGTTGTGGATCGCGCGTGCGGTGCGCGTATCACGCGGCGCGGTTTTCTCCGCGTAGATGGCGTTGAGATTCAGCCGGAGCGCGGCACGATCCATGGCCGCATCCACGCGTCCGATCAACTGGTCGCCGTGCAGGATCGGCAAAACGTAATAGCCGTATTTTCGTTTTGCGGCAGGCACATAAATTTCCATCGTGTAATCGAAATCGAAAAACAATTTGGTGCGCGCGCGATCGCAGATTAAATTATCGAACGGTGACAGCAGGGTGGTGCGCGGTTGCCAAGCGCCCGCCGAGATTTTTTCGAGCAAAGGCAGATCGGCGGTGTGGATGTACCACTCGCCGTCCCAGGTTGTTTGCGCGTCCGCAATGTGCACCCGCTCGACGAGTTTTTCTTTTTCGAGAGTGGTGAGAGTTTCTTCGAGACGGGGATAGCGTCCGCGAATAAAATGTTGCGTGATCTGTTTTGGCGTGGCGACGCCGAGCGCGCGCAGTGAGCGTTGCGTGGCGCGGCGCACGATCTCACGCTCGGATAATTTTTCGCGCGGCGTCCACGCGGGCAAAAAGCGTTCCGTCAAATCCCACACTTTCTGAATGCCCTCGCGCCCAGCCACCGTCACCTTGCCCGACATTAACAGATAATCGAGCATCCGCGCCGCATTGCGATTAGAGGTCCAGCCCGTGGAAACCCAATGTGTCGCGCGCTGATCTTGCTCGATGAAATGGCGCGATAAAAGCGGACCGCGCTTGCGCAGGGCGCTCAAAATTTCACGGCGCACCGAATCGTTTTGTTTAACCCAGGCTTGAATACGGTGTGACCAGACCGAATGATCGCGCGCATATGTGCGCATCAAATGGGCGTGGAGCGGGTAATCTTCGGTTGGCACAATGCTCGCGCAATGCGCCCAGTACTCGAATAGTGTGCGTTCTTGGAACAAGAGTGTGTTGAGCAGGGCGGGATCATAGACGCCGAGGCGGCTGAATAAAACGAGTAAGGGACTGCGCGCGACCGCGCTGATGGGATCGATTTGGATGCAACCCAGGTCGCGGACCAGGTTGAGGATGCTGGTGGCAGTGGCGGGCGCGCGTTCACCGGCGAGATGCTGGCGCGTGATCGCCAAGCGGCGCGCGAGTGTTGGCGTGATGGTTCGCATTATGCCGCGATTCCGTTGACGATTTGAGCAATCAGTAGATCGCGCGGATCCAAACCATAACTCTTGAGATAAATGCCAATCACGCACTCGCGTAATGCTTTGGCGCGCGGAATGTCTGCGCCGCGTGGCGAGAGCCACATCAATTTCATGGCGATCGTGCCTAGCCCATCGGAGCGCGGTATGGAATAGTATGGGACTGCTGTGATCAGTTTTGCGCCGTGCCGTTGATAAAATCCGATCCGGCGTTGGCGCATCACGCGCTCGGCCTTGTCGCCTTCATCATCCGATTCCACTTCTAGAATAATGTCACCGTCAATTTTTTGTGCCACATGATCGAGCAAGATGCCGCCTAGTCCGCCATTGCGCGCAGTGCGCGACACCGCGAGAAATTCGAGCAGGTGAATGTTGAGCGCAACGTGCGGGACAAACAAGGCAAAACCAATCACGGTATCATCGCGCAATGCGGCGTAAAGCCAGCGCGATCCATCCGCGATCCAGTCGAGATGGTTTGCCAGGTCGGTGCGCTCTTCCGGCGGAAAACTGTCTTCATAGATCGCCACGAGTTGCGTAACCTGGCGCGGGTCAAGCTCAGTGAGTCTAGTCAATGTGTCCATGGTTTACTCATTACGCGGCGTTGGATCAACTCAATGCCCGCGGCTATTCTTCCTTTCCCATTTTGCCTATCACCAATTCACGCGCTTCTTCGATCAATGCGCGATCATCGCCTTCGCGTTGCGCCGCAATTTCGTCCGCGACGCGCTCAATTTCGCGGCGCGCGCTGACAATTTCGCCGCCGATGCGGGTGTCGTCAAAATTATCGCTGGCGAGTTTGACTTGAACGCGATCCAGGTCGAAATAAAAATAGAGTTCGTTGCCGAGTCGCCAAATGTCGAAAAAGCGCAAGCGATGATACACCTCGCGCGCGAGCGGTCCTTCGATTCGCAATTGCATCATTTGCTCGGCGTCGCGCCATTCTTGCAAACGCTCAAACACATAGTCGGTTGGCGCGTCACTGGGTAAATCGGTGGTGCGGATCGTTTCGCGGCGCATTGGTTGCGGTTCGATGGCTTTGTGCTGAAGTTTGATCGCGCGCTTGCCGTCGAGTTCGGCGTAATAGAAACCCGGTGTCTCGCCCATTTCGCCGAAGGTCATCCGCTCGGTTGCGCCGGGGATGATCACGGTTGCGGTGTCCACGACGGTTTTATGCGTGCGGTGAATATCGCCGAGGAAAAAATAATCAATGCCGGGCATTTGCGCGACGCGCGATTTGGTCAGAATCGCTTCGCCGAAATCGGGCGGCACGCAACTTTCAAATCCGCAGTGCAATAATACAAGCGTGACATCCGCTGGCGGCAAGGTATAGCTCACGTCGGCGAGCGGATCGGCGCGCGCATCAAGGCGCGGATCGGGCGCAATGCCGCCAATCGCAACGCGCGCGCCTTCAACCTGGACAAGATCGAATTCAAGCTCGGTGCGTTTGCTAAACACGCGCACGGCGCGGAGTGCATCGTAAATGCGTACGGGCGTCGCGCCACCGCTCGCGGTCGGCATATCGTGGTTGCCGCTGATGGCATAGATGCGAATCCCGGCGTCGCGCAATTTCTGAAACTGTTGCGCGACAAACGTCAATTCGGCTGGCGGCGGCGATTCACGATCAAACAGATCGCCGCATTGCAAAAATAAATGCGCGCGGCTGGTGAGCGCAAAATCAACCGCGCTGGCAAACGCTTGGCGCAATCGCGCGCGGCGTTCGGCGAGTTGGCGCAGATTCATCTTGCCGTAATAACGTCCCAGGTGATTGTCAGCCGTAACGACGAGTTTGATCATATCTGGTTTTCAATTCCATCAGCCACGTGTTAATTGACACGGCTTGTTATTTTTTCTTGCGGGATTTTATTTCCGCCCGTTTGATATTTTCGGCGATTCTGAATCTAACAATTTTGCCGATCAATTTCAGCGGCAATGGTTTGTCGATGGGAAATTGCACAGCCCCCGGTGAACTTTTGTAGGCTGACAGCTCGCGCGCGAATGCCTGAATTCCACTTGGCGTTGGGTAAAATCCAATATGATTTTTGAAAGCGGCAAAATGGACGAGATTGCCTTGAAGGGCAAAGGTGGGCATTTGATAGCTGATTTTTTCTTCCGCGTCCGGCGCGGCGGCTCGGATCGTTGCCCGCAATTCGTTCAACGTCGCTTGGATTGATTCCGGACACGTTGCAATATACTCGTCAATTGAAACAAAACGTTTTTTGCTTTCCATGAGTTCCTTTTTTGTTGATTCGGCAAGCCACCGTTGAACGATTGGCGCGAGCGATGGCTGGAGATTTGTTCGATGTGGTGCGCAGATTTAGGTGTGCCACGGATAGCCACACGCAACGCATTGCGGTTTGTGCATACACTCCCTTTGGGGAAAATCCTGATTGGCTCATTGGGCAATTGGCGAATTGGCAGATTGTCACACGGCTTCCTTCCACTCGCTTCTGCCGCGCGTTTTCTTTTCCTCTTTGGCCTTGTCCTCGCGGCGATCCGTGATCACTTCGCTTTTGGCGCGTTCGAGCGCGGCAACTACGTCAATATCGTTGCCGCCTTCTTTCGATTCGCGGTGTCCCACCTTGACCATCACTGGCACGCGGACGAGCGGACCGAGCACCACCGCCTCGCCAATGTTCAAGCCGGGCAAGTCGCCGAGCAATCCTTCGCTGATGCTTTCCGACGATTGCCGAATGGCGTTTTGGTCTTGCGGATTCGTGAGCCGCATGATGATTTGCGAGTTGCACTGCGAGAGCGTGTCGCCGTGGACTTTGTACGGGCGTTGCGTGATCAGCACCATGAACAAGCCAAACTTGCGCCCTTCCGACGCGATGCGCTTGATGATCGCCGCCGCTTGCGAGTTCAAGCCTTGTCCGCCCGGCACAAAATTGTGCGCTTCTTCCAAAACGAAAAAGACTGGGCGTTGCAAACCTTGGTTGACCGCAATGCTCCACGTTTCGCGCAGAACCTTGTCCACGACAAACTCGGCGATCCATTGATCAACGCCCGCGACATCAATCACGGATAGATTCATTGGCTTTAATAAATCTGTCATCGGCACATCGTTAAAGCCCCAGATGTCAATGCGCTCCAAGCGTTCAACGTATTTCAACGCTTTTTGCGCGCCGCTGATCGCGTCGAGCGTCAAGCCCTTGTCATCTTTCGTTTTACTT
Organism: Chloroflexota bacterium; assembly: GCA_037440365.1. Classification (GTDB taxonomy): domain Bacteria; phylum Chloroflexota; class Anaerolineae; order UBA4142; family UBA4142; genus JBBIUF01. The sequence continues at coordinate 11,723 of JBBIUF010000010.1, read as the reverse complement.
GGACGCTCTTCATGTGTTGGCTCGTCATCCACCGGTTGGCCGAAATCCGAAAAATCCACATGCGCTTTTTTAGCCACGGTCGCGCGGAACGATTGATCAAATTCTGCTTCATCGCCGATGGATGGATTGAGATTGCGCGGTCCGCGCGGCATGCCGCCAGAATTTTGCCCTGGCAGATCACCGCCTTCCGCGATTTCTTCCAATTCTTGCATGAATACTTTCGGCGTATAGTCTTTGCCCTGCAACCGATCCCACACGGTCTGAATCGCTTTGCGAATGTTGGTGGAGGTTGACGAGATGCCGGTCATCTGACAAATTTCGTCCACGTCGAGTTTGGAAAATTGCAATGTAAATTTTTTCGAGCCGCCGATTTCTTCGTCGGGAATGCGCCCGGCTTGCGTGGTTGGCAAACGGAAAATGTCCACGCGGTCGGCGAACGATGTGGCACGATGTTGCGGATCGCGGCGCATCAGAACGTAATCGCTATTCGGATCGAACACGACGACCGTGCCGCCGAGTTGCAATAACTTTTCGAGGATAACGCCGACGGTGTACGATTTGCCCGCGCCGGTTTGCGCGATCACGGCAAGGTGGCGGCGCAAGCCATTCGGGTTGAGCATCACGGGGACGCTGGGGCGATTGATCAGCGTGCCGATTTCGATGCCGCTCGCGACATTGTGCGAGAAAAATCTGCGGAGGAGTTCATCGGGCGCGAGCGAGACAGTTGTGCCAGGCACGGCGGCGTGACGCGGAAACCGCACCGCGCCGTGATCGAGGAAACCCAGGACTTGGGCAGTACCTTGGACCACGGGCGGAGAGGATTTCAAGCGATTGAGGATTGCTTCCACTTCGGCATAGCCCAGCGAGGCATCGAGCAAGCGCGACGACACGGCAAGCGAGGTCACTTGCGCCAACACATCAATCGTGCGCGTGGGTTCTTGTACCTGTACGACAAGATACTCTAACCGCGGCGGCGCAACTTCGCGCGTTGTCACAAATGTAAATTGATCCGTGCGCACTTCGCCGACCACATAACCAACGGTGTCCATCGCCACTCCTCTATTTTTGAACAATCGTTCTATCGCGCGGAATTATAGCCCAACGCGAATAGCGTGTCAACACGATGCGGGCAAGCGCGTTCCATGACCGCGCCATCAAGCAATGTCCCTGATTTCTACGGCGAGAAACCAGGGACAGGTTGACTTGCGACATTGACGTGCGATGCAATGATCGTGTTAACTGCTGGGCTTGGGCAGATACTCGACCAACCGTGCCGCGATCTTGCTCTCGGTCATCGAGTGCATCCAAATGCGCCCCGGTCCGGTGAGCGTAGCGAGGAACAAGCCCGCGCCACCCAATAAAATGTTCGTCATGCCTTGGATCATTTGAATATCAAATGCTACGGTGCTTTCAAACATCGCGACGTGTCCCGGCTCTACCTTCATCACTTGACCCGGTTGCAGATGATATTCCACCGCGTCGCCATCGAGTTCGGCAAACACGGTGCCTGGTCCCGTCAACTTTTGCAGAATAAAGCCTTCGCCGCCGAATAGACCCGCGCCGAGTTTGCGCGTGAAAAAGACATCGAGCGTGACGCTTTTTTCGGCGCACAAAAAGGCGTGCTTGTGCATGATGACGGTTTGCCCGGCTTCCAATTCAATCGGCAAAATCTTGCCGGGAAAGTCGGTGGTGAATGAAACTTGGCCCGGTCCACTCGCGGCGGCGAAATCAATGATAAACGCCGATGCGCCCGACACGGCGCGTTTCAACATGCCGCCCAGCCCGCCACTCCCTTTTGTGTTCATCGTGATCGTCGCGGTCATCCACGACATTGCGCCAGCGTCGGAAAAGACGACCTGGTTCGGTTGCAGTTCAACGGCGAGCGTTTGTTGGATCGTGCCGAGGATGTGGTATTTGATCCCGGCTTTGGTTTGTGCGCTAATTTCTGGCACGGTAGGCAGATCAGGAATGCTCATGGGGTATCTCCTTGTGGATTGGTGCGCGGGGCGCACGAATAGTTGATTCGCAGAGTTTGAAAATTTGCATCGGCACAATCTGGGCTATGAGCTTATAGGTGCTTGTCCTTGCGCCATGCACGATTGGGTCAGCACAAAGTACTCCGCCGGTTGATCAAGTGCGCCATGCGTGCGATCGAGAAATTCTTGTTTCATTTCTTTTTCCCATTATTCGGCGTATAATTGTTGGGCTGGAACTTTTGACTGGGGTAAAGTATAGATTGAAAAAATCGGCTAGTCAATTGGCATACTGCAAATTCCAATTGAAAGAGAGTTGACATGGCGATTGACTTGATCATTCACTCGGCAAATCAAATTCTAACGCTCGCGGGTGCGGGGCCCAAGCGCGGCGCGGCGCAAAGCGAGCTTGCGATCATCCGCGATGGTGCGCTGGCCATTAGCGGTGAGCGTATTGTCGCAGTCGGCGATACACTCGATTTGCTTGCGCTGGCGGATTCGCACACGCGCAAGCTTGACGCGCGCGGCAAAATTGTCTTACCGGGATTCGTGGACGCGCACACGCACGCGGTCTTTGCCGGGGATCGCGCCAACGAATTTGATCAACGCTTGCAAGGCGCGACCTATCTCGATATTCAAAAAGCGGGCGGTGGCATTATGCGCACCGTTCGCGCGACCCGCGTTGCCACGCCCCAAGCCGTGTACACGCAAACGCGCGCGCGGCTCGATGGTATGCTTGCGCATGGCACGACGACGGCGGAAGTGAAAACGGGTTATGGGCTGGATACCGCAAACGAAATCAAAATGCTTGACGTGATCGCCGCGCTGGATGCCGACCACGCGCTGGATCTCGTGCCGACGTTTCTTGGCGCGCACGTCGTGCCAGAAGAATACCAGGGACGCGAAGATGCGTATGTCACCTTGATCGTTGAGGAAATGTTGCCACGCATTGACGAACGACGCCAGACCAAGGACGCAGAATCCACGTTGCGGTCGTCCGTCCTGCGTCCACCGTTGTTTTGCGATGCCTTTTGTGACGATGGCGCATTCACGCTCGCTCAGACGCGCCGAATTCTCACGCGCGCCAAGGCATTGGGTTTTGGCTTGCGCGTTCACGCGGATGAATTTGCGAACCTGGGCGCGGTATCGCTTGCGGCGGAACTCGGCGCGGCGAGCGCGGATCATTTGATGGTGACGCGGCGCGACGAGATGCGCGCGCTGGCGCAGGCGAATGTCGTTGCCACGTTGTTACCCGGGACGACATTTGGCTTGGGCAAAATAGATTTTGCGGATGGGCGCGCGTTTATTGCAGAGGGCGTAGCGGTGGCGTTGGGAAGCGATCTGAATCCGGGGACGTGCTGGTGCGAGTCTATGCTGTTCATCCTCGCGCTCGCGTGTCGCTATGCAAAACTCACGCCCGCCGAAGCACTTGTTGCCGCGACGATCAACGCGGCGGCATCACTTCAGATTGCAAACCAGGTTGGTTCGCTCGAGCCGGGCAAGCTCGCGGATGTGTTGATCGCGGCGGTGCCGGATTATCGGCATCTGGCGTATCGCTTTGGCGCAAATCCGATTGAGACGGTGATCAAACGCGGGAAAATAATCGAAACGTAAAAATTTTGGACAATGAAAAGTGTGCCAAGCAATTCAATGCTTGGCACACTTTTTCGATCCGGTTCAATCCCGCGGCAGTGATTCGACGGGTGTGCCGAAAAGTTGCGGCGGAGCAATGTTGAGGAGCGTGAGATACATCGCGAGTTGACTGCGATGATGTATTTCGTGTTCGACGAGTGCCATCAAGATGCGCCAGGTAGAAACGGAATGGCCTTCAAGGTCGAGTCGCTTGGTCAAGAGTAACGTGTCATCGGCGGCGCGCAAGCGGGACAGTGATTCAGCGTGAACGCGCGCGAGATTCGTGCGCGCTTCGCCCAGCGTTGCGCCCCAGTCGGCGGCGGCATGTCCGGCATAATGCCAGCCCGCGCCGAGCGCAACGGACACGTCCATTTGCTCGACCGATGCAAAATGGCGCACCAAATCGCCGATGGTATATTCGCCTGGGCGGGGCGTCCAATCGAAATGTTCCGGCGGAATTTGATCCACTAGGGCAAGCGTGCGTTCGCGGATGCGTTCAAGATACGCAAGATAACTTGCGAGGTCGCGGAGCATGGTCTCCTCGTTTTATGCGATGAGTTTTTTTGTCGCCGAAAAAACTGCATCCATCATGGCGACGGTCAAACGTCCGGTTTGCGTATTCTGTTGGCTGGGGTGATACGCGCAGACAAGTGTTGGCAGTGAGTTACCCAAGACGATTTGCGCGCCGTGTGCGAACTTGACGCGCGGCGGTGTGGCTCCTTGCGCGCGTAATAAACGCAGATAGCCATCGAGCGCAATGTGTCCCAGCGCGACGACGACGCGCGTCTGTTTCAGCAATTCAAATTCGCGCGCGAGAAAAGGCAAACAGTTGGCTTGTTCTTGCAAGGTTGGTTTATTGTCGGGCGGCGCGCATCGGCAAATTGCGGTGATAAAGACATCGCGCAATTCCAACCCGTCGTAGGCGTGTGGCGCGGTCGGTTGATTTGCCAATCCAGCGCGATAAAGCGCCGCGTAGAGAAATTCACCGGATGCATCGCCGGTGAACATGCGCCCGGTGCGGTTCGAGCCGTGCGCGCCCGGCGCAAGCCCGATCAGCACAATGCGCGCGTGCGGATCGCCAAAACCGGGAACGGGTTTACCCCAATAGTCCCACGCGCGGTACGCCTTGCGTTTTTCGCGCGCGATGCGTTCACGGTAGGGGACCAGGCGCGGGCATTGGCGGCAAGCGATTACGTGCGCGTTGTGCGACTCCCAGCTATGCTCCAAAAATTTTCATCTCCACAACCTGGCTTGGTTGCAACGCGGGCAAATGCAACGCTTGCGCGGCAAGTTGCGTCAGCGCTTCGAGCGGCACCAGACCGATGAGTTCACTTTCGATTACGGTCACGCCGCGTTTGGTCGCTTCGGCTTGAACTGTGTCAAACGCGGTCAACATGCCCGTGACATTGAAATCGGTCAGGTTCATCGAAACTTGCGTGAGGTTTTTTTCGCGAAGCATAAAGCCGTTCGCCTTGACGGATTTCAGTCCGCCGTTTTTTTCGCGCACCGTGCGCGCAATCTCTTTGGCGATTTGCAGATCGCTTGTGGCGAGATTGACGTTGAATGCGATCAAGTACGGACGCGCGCCGATCACCGTCGCCCCGGCTTTGCCCACACGCGCGGGACCAAAATCCGGCGCGCGATCCGGGTTTGTTGCGATTTCGACTTTTAAGGCTTCGTACTCGCCCTTGCGAATATCCGCGAGGTTGCGGCGCTCGGGGCGTGTCGCCGCGCGCTCGTACAGATAGACCGGTAGGTCGAGTTCGCGTCCGACGCGTTCACCCAATCGCCGTGCCATGGTCACGCACTCGGCCATCGTAACCCCTTGCACCGGGACAAACGGCACGACATCAGTTGCGCCGAGGCGCGGATGCTGTCCGCGATGTATGTCAAGATCGATCCAACGCGCGGCGACGGCGATGCCGCGAAACGCGGCGTCTTCAATCGCGCCGGGTGCGCCCGCGAGTGTGATCACACTGCGATTGTGATCGGCGTCCATTTCGCGATCCAGCACGCGCACACCCGGCAACATCATCGCCGTTACGATTGCGTCTACAATTTCTGTGCGGCGGCCCTCGGAAAAATTAGGCACGCACTCGACAATTTTTTCCACAAGCCCTCTGACGGCGGAGCGCTATCACCATCGACTCCGTCCATGCTAGATTTTTTTCATCACCGCGAGAAACCGATCGACTTCTTCAGCCGTGTTGTAATGCGCCAAGCCAACGCGCACCGCGCCGCCATGCTCTTCCAAGCCGAGCCGCTCCATCAACGCGAGTGCGTAATAGTTGCCGTCCCACACATAAATATTTTCGTGTCCCAGCTTTTCCGCAATTGCGCGCGGTGTTTTGCCAGCGAGCGTGAATGCGACCGTCGGCGCGCGATAATCAAAGCGCGCGAAATCGGTGATGCCGTAGATCGTGATGCCGGGCAAGTCGCGCAAACCGCGCATCAAACGCATGAACAAATCTTTTTCGTACTGCTTGATTGCCGCGAGCGCAGTTTTCAGGTTTAGCCGCCGATCCGTAAACTCTGGAAATTGCGCAGTAAAGGGCGCGCCGTATTTTTCGCCGACGGACGCCAGATAATTTACCGCGGCGAGCGCGCCCGCGATGCCTTCGTGGTTTTGCGTCCCGGTTTCAAATTTGTGCGGCGGCCGATGGTCTGCCGGGCGCACTTTGTATGCTTGCAATTGTTCAAGTAATTCGTACTTGCCATACAAGATGCCGAGATGCGGTCCGTAAAATTTATACGCCGAACACGCGAGGAGATCGCAATCCAAATCCTGCACATCAATGGGCTGGTGCGGCGCGAACGCCACTGCGTCCACAAACACGATTGCGCCTGCCATGTGCGCGAGGGGAATGATCGATTTTAGATCGTTGAGCGAACCTACGGCGTTGGACGCGCCGCCGACCGCAACGATTTTGGTTTTCGTTGAAAGTTGTTTTTCAAAATCGGCAAGGTCAAGGGTGCAATCGTCGGTGTGAATATCCACCCAGCGGATCACCGCGCCGCGTTCTTCCAGCGCAAGCCAGGGCGCAATATCCGCGTCGTGATCAAGCCGCGTGACGATGATCTCATCGCCTTCGTCGAGCAAACGCCCGAGTGCGCGCGAGACGTTGAACGTGTGCGTTGTCATGTTCGGACCAAACGCAATCTCACGCGGCGAATGCGCATTCAGAAAATCGGCAAATGCTTCGCGCGCCTGTGCGATCAGCGCGTCGCTTTTTTCGGCGGTCGCAAATGCGCCGTGCGTGTTGGCGTTCATCGTCGTGTAATAATGGGCGCTGGCGTCAATGACTTGGTGCGGTACTTGTGTGCCGCCCGGATTGTCGAAAAAAATTGCGCCGGATTGCAAAGCGGGAAATTGTGCGCGGATGGCGTTAATGTCGTAGGTCATGGAAGCTCCTCTAGGTGATTGTGTGAGCGAGACCGCATCATGTTTTGATCGCGTGTCCCAAAATTTCGGCTTGCCGCTTCCACATTGCCGCGCGCTTGCGCGGTGTGCGATCGTCATAGCCGAGCAAATGTAAAATGCCATGTACCACGAGCAGATCGATTTCATCGGCGACGCGCCACTTGGCAGTGCGCGCTTGCGCGCTGGCGCGTTCGTACGAAATGATCACATCGCCCAGGTACGGTTGCGTGGACGCGCGCCAATTCGCTTCCGCCGGAAACGCCAGTACATCGGTTGGCGCATCCGTCGCATGAAACGCGCGATTCAGTTCGCGAATCTCGGCGTCGCCGGTGATGTACACGGCGAGCGTGGCTGAACTGGATTCGGCGCGCAAGGTTTTTTGCGCCATGCGTTTGACGCGCGCGCGTTGCACGCGCGCTGAAAATTTCGAGTGGGTGCGAATTTCAATAGTCATTGATTTTCTCCGGGGCCAGGGTGGGTGGGGCTTCGGGATATTTGACGCGCGGATGATATAAACCGAGCAAGACGCCGAGAAAAGCTTGCTGGATTTCTTGAATGTCGCGCAGAGTTAGATCGCTTTCGTCTAACTGTCCGTCGCGTAAGCGTTCGCCGACAATGCGTTCGATGATCGCGCGGATTTGCTCCGGCGTGGTGGGGCGTTCAGCGCGCGTGGTGGCTTCAATGCCATCGGCGAGCATGAGAATGGCGGCTTCGCGCGTTTGTGGTTTGGGTCCTGGATAGCGATAATCCTCAATGTTGATCGGTGTGCCGCCGTTTTCTTTGAGTGCTTTGCGATGAAAGAATGCCGTGACGGTGGTGCCATGATGTTGCGGAATAAATTCGCGGATGCGTTTTGGAATGCCGTATTTTTTCGCCAGTGCCACGCCGCGCGCGACATGTTCGATCACCAGGGTCGCACTCTCTTTGGGCGGCAAGGTATCATGGATGTTAATGCCGTCCATTTGATTTTCGACGAACGATTGCGGCTCGCGCGTTTTGCCGACGTCGTGATAATACGCGGCGACGCGGACGAGCAAACCATCAGCTCCGATATATTGTGCCGCTTGTTCGGCGAGTTGGCTGACGATCAAACTGTGATGATAGGTGCCAGGCGCTTCGACGAGTAATTTTTTCAAGAGCGGATGTGTGGGGCGTGCGAGGTCGAGTAATTCGAGTGAGGTGGTAATGCTAAATAATTTTCCCAGGACGAATAGACTGCCGAGCGCGATCAAGCCGGACAAGGCTCCGTTGCCAATGGCGGCAAGCAAATCCTGGATCCACACCGTTGCATTGGTTTCGAGCGCAAGGACGCGAAAGGTGGCGACGACGGCGGCGTTTGCGGCGGCGACATAGCCGCCGCTCCACAAAAATACGGGTAACCGTTCAATGCGGCGCAAACTGAGCGCGGCGATCACACTGCCGGCAAGCGCATACACGGTGAGTTCTAGCGAACCGTGCGCGAAAAAACCAAAGGTGATGGCAAGAACAAGGGATGCGCCCAGCGCGATCTGTGAGTCTACCAACACTGCCAGCAACATGGCCACCGCGCTCATGGGATACAAATAGTACAAGAGCGTGCGGTCACTGCCGAGAATTTTTGCGCCCACGGCAAAAACCAAAATTAAAAACGCAATCAATAATAACGTGCGCGGATGGCACAGCAGAGCGGGGCGGAGGCGAATGATATAAACCGCGAGGAGAATGACGAGTAAGAGTGCCAGCAACGCGGGACCGGCATAATCCGCAATGGCAGGGCGTGGCCGCAAAAATCCGGCGGCTTCGAGCGCTTCGATGGCGAGCGGCGTCACCACTTCGCCTTCACGCAAAATCGCCTGCCCTTTTTCGATCGTGCGATACACTGTGCCGACTCGGGATCGCGCGCGGGCGCGCGCCTCGGCGGTTTTCTGCGCGTTGAAAAAACTGTTTGGCGCGACGAATGCTTGTGCCCACTGCGCGGCGAGATCGGCTTGATCGGCGGGGAGCGCGAGCGAAACGCGTGATGGAATTTTTGCAGACTCGTTCGCCAGGTCGGCGGTGCGGATGGGATCGCGCATCGTTACGTCCAGCACGTACAACGCTTCGGTGACTACGCGGCGAAAGGCATTGTCCTCCAGTGTGAGCGTGCGGCTGAGGGTTTGGGTGGGCAAGGTCAAGGCGGGGATGGCTTGGAGCCATTGAATTTTGCGCTCGGTAGAACTGTAGGGATCGCTCCGCACAGAATCGGCATAGTTGAGCGCGTTACTCGCTCGCCGAACTTGTTCACGCGCGAGGTCCGCGCTGGGGGGATCATAGATATCGGCGACATCGGCTTCGGCTTTGGCTTGAGCTTCGCTGGTTTGAATGGTGCTCGGAAAGGTGACGCGCTCGGGCGCGAGGATGGTTTTCGAGCTGACTTGGCCTGGTTCAAAGCGCAATGGTTCGGGGACGGCTTGAAACGCAAAGGTAAACGCGAGCGCGCCCGCGAGGATTAGGGCGATGAGCAACGCGCGCGCGACTTGGCGGCGCGAGAGCGCGGGGGTGCGTTGCAACGCCAGATCGCCCGCGATCATGACGCGCCTCGCCGGAATAATGGAATAGGGCATCGGATGCTTTGCCCCAATGCCCTATTAAAGCAACATCGAAAACTTGCCACTCGGTTTTTCACGACACGCGTCGCGCTCCCTCTAGGTTCACGGATATTATAACGGCGACTGGGTCAAGTGTCAACCGATTTTGTCGCGCGGGCATTACGTTGGCAAGCCCCCTGTGTTTTGCGCCAGTACGTATGCCGCGCGCGTCTGGCTCGCTGTGAAAACGAAATTCGTGGCGACGTAACCGGCGGCAAACGCATTCTGGAAAACTTGGCGCGCGGTCATGCGCCACTCGGTCGCGCGATCAGGTGCGGCATTTTTCACGGCGGCGAAATCGCTCGGAATTTCGACCAAGACCGTTTCGCGTTGCGGCGGATCGACTTGCTCGATGTGCGGTACGCCGCGCGGATCGAATGTGACGCGCACGATGGCTTGCGCGCCCGCTCGTACGAGAGCGTCCCAGTTGGCGCGCGCGGGTGGTTGCGCGGCACATGCCGCAACGCGCGGCGTGTCCATCCACCATTCTACTTCAAAGCGATCGGAGGGTAGCCCAGCATTCAGCCCGTCAGTCATTTCGCCATAGGCGTTGACGATGTAATGCCGCGCGATCGCGCCGAGGCGTCCCAGGTTCAAATTGGCGTTCAGCGCAAGCAGTGGATCATACGTCCACGTCATCAACGCAATGGGTTGCGCCAGCGCGATCGCGCGTTGCGCGAATTTAAGTTGGACGCCAATGTGCTGGGCTTGGTACGCGGGAAGTACGGCGAGCATGTGCGAACAATGTTTGAGCTGGGTGCGTCCGTCCTGGGTCGCGGTGCCGAGAAAGCTAAAGGCAAATCCAACGAGTTGCTCGGCGGCGAAGGCGCCGAGCGCGATCCCGCCGTTCTTGTGCGCGGTGATGAGCAAATTTGCTGGCACCACGTCGCGCCAGTTGGGCATTTGCCAGACGACGCGCTGGAGTTCTTCGGCGGCAAGGTATTCTTGCCAGGCATGGAGCGGACGGATTGCGATGGGCGCGTCGTTAATACTCATCCTCTTCTTCCCAATCGTCCTCGTCTTCCTCTTCGTCCTCGTCTTCAAAATCGGCTTCGAGGTCTTCGTCTTCCCAGTCTTCTTCTTCGTCTTCGGCATCTGCGCGCGGCTCCATGGTTAGGCAACCGGCGTCCGGCTCGTATTCGATTTCCTCCGAAGTGCAAATGCCATTCTTGTTGAATGTACAGCGCCTATCGCGGCATCGAATGCGCGTCATGGGCAACGCCTCCTAAGCTAATGATTTGTCTCGTAACCGGATCGTTGTAGGTTGGAGCAGACGGATGATGCGGGTGTTGGGTGCCGACCGATTTTGAGCGTGGCTATTATAGGCAGATTGCGTTTTTTTGTAAAGACAATTCACGCGGGGAAAATAAAAACGGGCAAGTTTTTTCTCTGCTCGCGGAAAAAATTTGCCCGTGTAGGTCATACTGGATGCCGCACGTGCTTAGGTGGTTTCGTCCAAGACGCGGAACGTTGAGACGGCAGACCAAGGTCCCCAGCCGGTTTCATTGCCGCCACGCACGCGCCAGTAGTATGTCGTGGCGAGGCGCAAGGGCTGTTCGCTGGGAACAATTGCTTCCGTTGCGACGGAGACGACGGAACGACCGTGGCTCAAGTTGGCATCTTCGCTCCAAATGATTTCATACTGAGTTGCGCCGCCAACCGAGAGCCAGCGAAATTTGGGTGTTGCGCTATCTGCGTATTTTTCATTTTCGGGCGCGAGCAAAATTGCGCGCCCCGCCGGGGGCGTCACTTGACGCTCTGGCTCAACAAACTTTGGTTTAGCGGGCTTGGGTTGCGGTACCGTTGCGGGCGGGGGCGGTTGCCCTTTACGATTCGGTACTTGGACTGGTTTGCCATGCCCGGCAGGTTTCGCGGCGTCTGTTTTACTGATGCGTACGGGCTTTGCCGGTCGTGCTGGTTTTTTAGCTGGCGGAGTTTTTTTTGCCGCCGCTTTGGGTTTAGCGATTTTTTTCGCTGGTTTACCCTTGCCGGTGGTTGCCGCAAATAGCGGCGCGCTTACCCATTGGAGAATCCGTCCCAACATTCGTTTATCACCTTATCAAGGATTGGTCGTCGTCGGCGCGGGCGATG
>JBBIUF010000009.1:60445-65205 GCA_037440365.1 Chloroflexota bacterium | reverse complement strand
CTCGGCGTGGACGGCGTGTTCGTCGGCTCCGGCATCTTCAAGTCCGGCGATCCGGCGAAACGCGCCAAAGCCATCGTCGAAGCGACGACGCACTATAACGACCCCGACATTATCGCCCAAGTGTCACGCGGGTTAGGCGAAGCCATGTCCGGCATGGCGGCGCGCACGATTCCAGAAAAAGAACAACTCGCGGTACGCGGCTGGTAAATCAAAAACGTCAAGCGTGAAACGCAAACCGTATGCCGCGTTTCACGCTTGACGAATCAACCCAGATGACAATGAAAATTGGTGTATTAGCTTTACAAGGCGCGTTCATCGAACACGAAAAAATTTTGCGCGCGCTCGGCGCCGATGTGGTTGAGGTGCGCAAGCCCGAACAATTGCGCGATCTTGATGGCTTGATCATTCCCGGCGGCGAAAGCACAACGTTCGGCAAACTCGCCGTCACCTTTGGTTTGCTTGAACCGATCCGCAACCTGTGTCACGCGGGTAAGCCAGTGTGGGGCACCTGCGCCGGAATGATTTTTCTAGCGCAAGATGTCGGGCGCGAGCAACCGTTACTAGAAGTGATGAATGTCCACGTCAAGCGCAATGCGTTCGGTCGGCAAACGGAAAGCTTTGAGCAAGACCTGAACATTCCCGCGCTCGGCACGGAACCATTTCACGCAGTCTTTATTCGCGCGCCGTTGATCGAAAGCGTCGGCGCTGGTGTGCAAGTGTTAGCCCAGTTGGAGGACGGCACGATTGTCGCGGCGCGGCAAGACAATTTGATCGCCACCTCGTTTCACCCCGAGTTGACCCGCGACACGCGGTTTCATCGGTACTTTTTGGAGCGCATCAAACCTTAATCAAGGACACAGACACATCATGCCTCGCCAAGTGTTTGTCAGTGGTTGCTTTGATCTCTTGCACAGCGGTCACGTGGCATTTTTCCAACAAGCGGCGCAGTACGGTGACGTGTATGTCGCACTCGGTTCAGACCGCACCGTGTTTGAGTTGAAAGGGCGCACGCCGATCAACAGCGAGCAAGAGCGGTTGTTCATGGTGCGCTCGGTCGCGTGCGTCAAGGATGCCTTTGTCTCTCAAGGTTCCGGGTTACTCGATTTCGTGAACGAGTTGCAAGCATTGCATCCCGACGTGTTCATCGTCAACGAAGACGGTAACATTCCCGCCAAGCGTGATTTGTGCCGCGCCCTCGGCATCGAGTACCTGGTGCTCAAGCGCGAACCGCAAACCGGGTTAACGCCGCGCTCGACGACCGATCTCCGCGCCGTAGATACCATGCCGTATCGGATCGATCTAGCGGGCGGCTGGCTAGATCAACCGTTCGTCTCCAAACTCTACCCAGGTTCGGTGATCCTCATTTCGCTCGAACCCACCATTGACTTTAACGAGCGCAGTGGCATGGCAACAAGCACCCGCCGCCAAGCCATCGAGTTGTGGGGCAAGCGTCTGCCGCCGGGCAATTCCGAAAAGATCGCGAAAATACTTTTTGCCTGCGACAACCCACCCGGCACAACGGAAATCTCTGGCTCGCAAGACACCATCGGCATTGTCTATCCCGGTTTGACCAGAGCGGACTATGCCGGTGCGTATTGGCCCCACCAGATCGAATCGGTGCAAGACGAAACGATCCTCCAATTCATCGAACAATCCTTGTATTTGATTCCGCTCGGGCAACGTCCGAACGAATACCATGTGCTTGCCGACACACATCTTACGGTCGCCAGCGCGCGCGCTTTGGCAGACGCCACCGAGTTGTGCTGGCACGCGATCCTGAAAATGGATCGACCTGGTTTTGGCACGGCCGTGCGCCAAGCTTTCGAAGCGCAAATCGCCATGTTTCCGAATATGGTCACGCCAACGATCCTCGCGTTGATCGAACAGTACCGCGAGCATGCGCTGGGGTGGAAGGTATCCGGCGCGGGTGGCGGCGGCTATTTGATTCTCGTCGCGGACCGTCCGATTGAAAATGCAGTCCGGATTCTGATTCGCCGCGAAGATAACCACGCGACTCGGATCGTATAAATCAACCCGAGAGTTAAACAAAGGAGTTTACGATGGAAACCGCGCGCAAGTACAAATTCGATTGGAGCTTGCTCGGCGATATTGAGCTAGGCCGCCCCAACCTGGGGCGCAATACCCGCCTCGAAGTTTATCGCCTCATGCAATTTTGTTTTCGCGATCAAATGGAAGAACGCCTCGGCACCGAAAAGACCGATGAGATTTTTTACGAAGCGGGAAAACTTGCCGGATACGAATTTTACAAGCATATGCTTGGCACAGTGACCGACTATAATGAATTCGTCAAACGCCTGCAAGAAACACTCAAAGAGATGGGTATTGGCATTATGCGCGTTGAGCAAGCGGATTTGGCGAACGGCAAATTCATTATCACCGTCTCGGAAGATTTGGATTGCTCCGGTTTGCCGGAACTCGATTACGAAATCTGCACCTACGACGAAGGATTCATTGCCGCGTTGATGGCAAGTTTTACCGGCAAGCAATTCACCGTCAAAGAAATTGATTGCTGGTGCACCGGTGATCGCACGTGCCGCTTTACCGCCAACGCGATCAATTAAATTTAGGACTTGCTCAGGTTGTCGTTTTGAGTCGTTTTCCCGCAAGGGGGGTTGGCTCTGCGAGAAATCGGTACAAAATTCAAGACGCTCCGCGTCACTGCGTTCAAAATGCCAAGTCCTGGAATTGTTCAACCTTGGCTCGCCCGCGCCAATATCTTGATTTTGTTTATAGGCATTGCTGAATGGAACTTGACTCTTCGGATGAATTTATTCGTGCGCTCGATCGAATCGAGCACACTTGGTTTAACGGAACCGCCGCGCCATCTGTTTTACCAAGCGAGAGCGATACCTATCGCCGCTTGGAAAAATTATTGGCGGACATTCGCCAAGTGCAAGCATTTGCGCTCGCGATCGCCAACGGCGATTTATCGCCTACGTTAAAACTCAAGGGCTTTACCGCGGGCAGTTTGAAAACTCTGCAAGCCAACCTCCGCCACCTGACCTGGCAAACAAAAATGATCGCGGAAGGCGATCTGACCCAGCGCGTGGACTTTATGGGCGAGTTTGCGGAATCGTTCAACGTGATGGTGCAAAACTTGGCGGACGCGCGCACACAATTGGAACACGCCAACACCTTGCTCACCGAAGAAATTGCCGAACGCGCCCGCGCCGAAGAGCAACTGCGCCAAACTAACGCACGCTTGCAAACTCAATTACGCGAAAACGAAATCCTCCGCGATCAATTGCGCGAACAAGCCATCCGCGATCCGCTCACCAACTTGTTCAATCGCCGCTACCTCCAAGAAACGCTCGAGCGCGAACTCGCGAACGCGCAACGCGCGGATCACTCGGTCGGCGTACTGATGCTGGACATTGATCATTTCAAACGCCTCAACGATACGTACGGACACAAAGCCGGCGACCTGATTTTGCAGGCGCTGGGTAAATTGTTGCATACTCTGACGCGCAGTTCGGATGTGGCGTGCCGGTATGGCGGCGAAGAATTTGTCATCGTCATGCCCGGCGCAACGGTTCAGTTTGCCGCGCAACGCGCCGAGCAATTGCGCGCCAATGTCGAAACGATGCGGGTTCCTTTTGCAGACACAACATTGCGCGCCACGCTTTCACTTGGCGTAGCGGCATTTCCACAACAGGGCAACAACGGCGACCAGGTTCTGCGCGCGGCAGACACGGCGCTCTATCTTGCCAAGACCAGCGGGCGCAACCGCGTCTGCATGGCAACCGATGCTGAGGCGCAGAGCGAAACGTAACGCGCGTGTGCGCATTGCAGACTGGGATGTAGGCGGGCTAGTCCATACGGCATTGTGTTTTCACTTGGCGGTGCACGCACCGCGCCGCTGAACGCGCGGGCTGGGATGTTTTGTTGTGCGGATTGCGGTTCAACTTGTCGGCGCGCGCGTGCAGATCGGTGGACAAGCGATCACGGGATCGCGCGGCGAGTTACTCAAAGCCATTCCCTGATCTAGCCGTTGCGAGGCAAATAAAAAACCTCAAGCCGAGTCAGCTTGAGGTTTTTCGCTTGGCGCATTTTCACGCTTGGGTAAAATTTTACCGATGTAGAGAATTTTCGATTCATGCACCATGATCGCATCTTGCTGGATGATGAAACGCTCATTCGTGTTAAGCACAAGTGTGGCATTCGTAATCGGCAGAAAACCTTCACCCGTGCCACTAATCACACGCCGTAGATCGAGATCGCCCAGCGTATGCAACGTGCCTTGAATTTCCATCCCATCCAAAATTAAAAAAACCTGATGCTGTTGCTTGCGCACGTAACCGTACAGACGTTTCGCCGCGGGGATGCCCGATTGCGGTGGCTCAAACGCCGCCACCACGTGGGCTTTCGGCACCATCGCGGCGAGATGCTGTTGCAAAATTTTGCCCGGCTCGTGGATACGCGCAACGAGAGTGTCGCGTAAACTAATCACAGTTTCGCGGCGATCATTCAAATAATCCGAAAGCCGTTGATCGAGCAATAGCAGATCGCCGGTGATTGAATGGCGAGTAGTCAAAATAACTACACGGTATCCTGGCGGCATCGTTGCTTCTCCTTGCACCTTATCATCCATTGTAATCAGAGCGCGCACATCTGTCAATGAACCCTCCGCATTAGCCAGCGATTCTAACACTTTCTTTAGTCACGCTTTTGCTTTCTTATACGGCTCTTATAGTTTGCAATTAGAATCAATATGCTTTAAGATATGTGACGACGTTAGG
>JBBIUF010000009.1:0-60435 GCA_037440365.1 Chloroflexota bacterium | reverse complement strand
CGCTCCTTAAAATTTTGAAAGAGTCCAATGCAAAATTTTAAGGAGCGACAGGCTAGACATGACTGCTGAATTAGTAATCAAGAATTTACACGTTGCGGTAGAAGGCAAAGAAATTTTGAAAGGGATTGATTTGACGATCAATCCCGGCGAAGTTCACGCGATTATGGGACCGAATGGGTCGGGCAAATCCACCCTCGCGAACACGATTGCGGGACACCCCAAATACACCGTGACCGAAGGCGCGATTTTGTTCAAGGGTGAAAATATTTTAGAGTGGGGCGCAGATGAACGCGCACGCAAAGGCGTATTTCTTGCGTTCCAATACCCCATGGCAATCCCCGGCGTAACGGTCGCAAACTTTTTGCGCACCGCACTGAATGCGCGCCGCAAAGAAACTGGCACAAACGGCAACGCCAAGGCAATCAGCATTCCCGAATTTCGTAAATTGATGTTGGCTAAAATGCAACTGCTCAAACTGGACCCCGGGTTTGCCACGCGCTATCTGAACGATGGATTTTCCGGCGGCGAAAAAAAGCGCGTCGAAATTTTGCAGATGGCCGTCTTGAACCCAGAATTTGCGGTGCTGGACGAAACCGATTCCGGCTTGGATATTGACGCGCTCCGCATCGTCTCCGAAGGCGTCAACGCGCTCGTTGGACCGCATCTCGGCGTATTGCTGATCACGCACTATCAACGCATCTTGAATTACATCAAGCCGCAATTCATTCACGTCATGGTTGCCGGCAAGCTTGCCTTGTCCGGCGGACCTGAACTCGCGTTGCAGTTGGAAGACAAGGGATACGACTGGATCATCGAAGGCGAAGCGGCGAAATAAGCGCTGGTTCAATTGCGACACGGTTGGATCGGTTTAGCCAATTGGCAAGCGACGATTCAACGGCAAGGAGAAATAAATGACAGAACAACATAAAGCCACCTTTGACATCGGCTCATCGAGTTCGGTGTATCAAGAAAAATACGGATTCTACGATCCGGAAAAATATGTCTTCAAGGCAAAAAAAGGATTGAACCGCGAGATTGTGGAAGAAATCTCGTGGATGAAAAACGAACCTGAATGGATGTTGAATTATCGCCTGCGCGCGCTCGAAATCTTTTACAAAAAGCCAATGCCGCAATGGGGGGGTAACCTCAACGACATTAACTTTGACGATATTTACTATTTCCTGCGCGCCACAGACAAATCCGAACGTTCGTGGGATGAAGTCCCGGCGGACATCAAGAACACCTTTGATCGGCTCGGCATCCCCGAAGCGGAACGCAAATTCCTTTCCGGCGTTGGCGCGCAGTACGAATCCGAAGTGGTCTATCACAACATCAAAGAATCACTCAGCAAGCAAGGCGTAATTTTTCTTGGCATGGATCAGGCGCTCGCCGAACACCCCGAGCTGGTGAAAAAGTATTTCGGCACCGTGATCCCGTCCGCCGATAATAAATTCGCCGCGCTCAACAGCGCCGTGTGGTCCGGCGGCTCATTCATCTACGTGCCACCGGGCGTGCATGTGGACATGCCGCTCCAAGCCTATTTTCGCATCAACGCGCGTAGCATGGGCCAATTTGAACGCACGCTCATTATCGCCGACGAAGGCTCGTATGTGCATTACGTCGAAGGGTGCACCGCGCCAACTTATTCGAGCGATTCATTGCATAGCGCCGTCGTCGAGATCATTGTGCAAAAAGGCGCGCGCGTCCGCTACACCACAATCCAAAATTGGTCGTCGAACGTGTACAACCTCGTAACCAAACGCGCCGTTGCGCAAGAAAAAGCAACCATGGAATGGGTGGACTGCAACCTGGGCTCGAAATTGACGATGAAGTATCCGGCGATTTATATGATGGGTGAAGGCGCGCACGGTGAAATTTTATCCGTCGCGTTTGCCGGCAAGGGTCAACACCAGGACGCGGGCGGCAAGGTCGTGCATGGCGCGCCCAACACGTCATCGGTCATTTCCTCGAAATCTATTTCCAAAGACGGCGGGCGCACCTCGTATCGCGGTTTGCTCAAAGTGTACCCCGGCGCAATTGGCTCAAAATCAAATGTCCGCTGTGACGCACTGTTGCTCGATGAAAATTCGCGCTCGGACACGTACCCGTACATCGAGATTGACGAAGACGATGTAAGTATTGGCCACGAAGCGAGCGTGTCGAAAATCGGCGAAGAGCAATTGTTTTATCTCATGTCGCGCGGCTTGAGTGAAGCCGAAGCCGCGACGATGATCGTGAGCGGGTTTATCGAACCGATCGTGAAAGAATTGCCAATGGAATTTGCCGTCGAAATGAATCGTTTGATTCAATTGCAGATGGAAGGATCGGTTGGATAATTCCGCAAGGGCGCACGGTGGTGCGCCGCAACAATTGTTTGGGAGGACGAACGCACGTGGCTGACACTCTTGCAACCATAGATAAAGTTGAATCGGGTTTTTCGAAAACCGCCATTGAAAATTTGACGCGCCAAAAAAATGAACCCGAATGGATGCGCGCCAAACGTTTAGAGGCATGGCATCTGTACGAAGAAACACCGTCGCCTGCCGCAAACGACGAATTGTGGCGGCGCACCGCGCTTGCCGATTTGAAACTGGAAACGGCGATTCCGTTTGCGTTGGGTAATGCAGGCAACGCACTTGCCGCATTGCCAGAAAAATTCCAGGCAATCGCAAACGATCCCAATGCCGGTGGTGTGCTGGCGCAATATAACGCCGTTGGCGCATACGCGCGCCTTGCCGATGACTTGCAGAAACGCGGCGTGATCTTTTGCGATCTCGACACCGCGATCCGCGAGCACCCCGCGCTCGTTCAGCAGTATTTCATGACGCAAGCCGTGACGTTCACCGAAAATCGCTATGCGAGCGCGAAACCTTCAACCAGCAAAACGAGCGGCAAGCACGAAGGCGGCGGCTATGGCAACACGGTCGGCGATCTCAAATTCGCCGCCCTGCATGGCGCGTTTGTTAGCGGTGGCACGTTTTTGTACGTGCCGCGCAACGTCACGCTTGATCTGCCACTGCAAACGCTGACTTTTTTTGATACACCCAATTTGGCCATGTTCACACACACGCTGGTCATTGTCGAAGAAGGCGCGGCGGTTACACTGATCGAAAATTATGCGTCACAGGCAAACGAGCCGCAACGCTTTTCCAACGGCGCAGTTGAATTGATCTTGAAACCCGGCGCGGCGCTCCAATATTTTCATTTGCAAGATTTCGCGCAGAATGTTTGGCACTTTACTTCACAGACCGCGTTAATGAACCGCGACACCACGTTGACCTGGCTGGCTGGTACGCTAGGTAGCGCGTCCACCAAAGCATTCCTCGATTGCAAATTGCAAGGCACGGGCGCGAATGCCAACCTGCTGGGCTTTTTCTTTGGCGACGGCAAACAGCGCTTTGATCAACACACCTTCCAAAACCATCTCGCCGGTCACGCGACAAGCGACTTGCTCTACAAAGGCGCATTAAAGGATACGGCCTATTCAGCGTTTCGCGGCTTGATTCGCGTGAACCCAGACGCGCAACGCTCCGACGCGTACCAAGCGAATCGCAACATTTTGTTGAGCCAACACGCGCACGCGGATTCGATCCCGGAATTGGAAATTGAAGCGAACGATGTGCGCTGTACGCACGGCGCAACAGTCGGTCCCGTCGATCCAGAGCAGGTATTTTACCTGATGGCGCGCGGCATTTCTCGTCTGGAAGCTGAAAAATTGATCGTCGAAGGGTTCTTTGATCCGTTGATGCAGAAAATCCCGCTCGAATCGATCCGCACGGAACTCACGCAAGCGATTCAAACCAAAATTGGAATGTAACCCCGCATCACCCTTCGCAACTCGAAGGGTGATGATAATCATAAGGAGAACCAAGCATGGCAACCTATGCGCATCCCGAAGTGCTCGTCGAAACCGACTGGGTCGCCCAGCATTTGAACGATCAAAATTTACGGATTGTTGAATCCGACGAAGATATTTTGCTCTACGAAGTTGGTCACGTTCCCGGCGCGGTGATGATGGATTGGCACGTGGACTTGCAAGACGCCGTGGTGCGCGATTACATTCAGCGCCATGGCTTTGAAACCTTGCTTGCCAGCCGCGGCATTGCGAACGATACAACGGTAGTCTTTTATGGCGACAAGAACAATTGGTGGGCGTGCTATGCGTTTTGGGTCTTTAAATTGTTTGGCCACGAAAAATGTTTGTTGATGAATGGCGGACGCCAAAAGTGGATCGCGGAAAATCGTCCCCTGGCGAAAGAAACATCGCACTATGCGCACACGCACTATAGCGCCAAAGAGCGCGATGACAAAACCATCCGCGCGTTCCGCGATGAGGTGATGAAGCACGTCGCCGCCGGCAATCCACTGGTGGATGTGCGCTCACCCCAAGAATACACCGGCGAACTCTTGCACATGCCGGGCTATCCGCAAGAAGGCTCATTGCGCGGCGGACACATTCCCGGCGCCAAGAGTATTCCCTGGGCTAAAGCCGCGCGCGAAGACGGCACCTTCAAATCAGCCGATGAATTGAAAGCATTGTATGAAACGCAAGGCATCACCGCCGACAAGAATGTGATTGCGTATTGCCGCATCGGCGAACGTTCCAGTCACACCTGGTTTGTCCTGCAATACTTGCTCGGCTATCCCAAGGTGCGCAACTATGACGGCTCGTGGACAGAATGGGGCAATCTTGTCGGCGCGCCAATTGAGAAACCGTAAATGGAGCGGCAAGAATACATCGAGTTAATTCTCGATCACTATAACGATCCACGCAATCACGGCGCCCTCGCCGATCCCGACATTCTGGTCAATGGGGGCAATCCGGGATGCGGTGATGTGGTCACGCTGTACGTCAAACTCGACGACCAGGATCGCGTGACCGCCATTTCGTTTGAAGGCAAGGGGTGCACGATCAGCATGGCAGGCGCATCGCTTATTACCGAAATGGTCAAGGGCAAAACGCTGGCAGAAATCGAAACGCTACCGTACCAGCCATTAATTGACCAAATGGGCGAAGATGTGGTAAAATCCCGATTGCGATGCGCGACACTTGGCATAGACACGTTAAAAGGCGGCGCCAGGGAATACCCTTCCCGCAAAGCGCTTGGACAAAAGTTGATCGCACCGATCATTCTCGCGCATACGCTATTGACTAACGACGATCCTCCAAAATAAAAATTTTTCGAAAGGAGAACGACGATGGCGTACGTAATCGCGGAACCCTGCATCAACACGAAAGACACCGCTTGCGTGAATGTTTGCCCGGTGGATTGCATTCACCCCAAAAAGGACGAGGGCGGATTTGAGGCGGTGGATCAGCTCTACATCGATCCGGACACCTGCATTGACTGCGGCGCGTGTGTGCCCGAATGTCCAGTCAGCGCAATTTTCCCAGAGCCAGATCTGAAAGACGAGTGGAAACACTTTACCGCCAAGAACGCAAATTACTATAAAAAGTAAATTTATTTTCGGCAGATCTGCGACCCCCGCCCCCGCACCCGCGCCGGACGGGGGTTTGCAATTGTCCGTCAAGCGATCAATAAAGGAAGACACAATGAGCGACTATGATACTAATCTCGCTGGGCACAAACCAGCGCCTGAATATGACCCCGCCAGTCCCGAAGGGCAAGTTAAAGAAGCCCTTCGCGCAGTCAAAGATCCAGAAATCGGTTTGGATGTTATCCAGCTGGGATTGATCCGCGAGATCCAGTTGACCGAGCCGGAACCCGAAATCAAAATGATGTTGACGACGCCATTCTGTCCGTATGGGGGTTGGCTGATTCAACAAATCAAAGATACAGCCCAGCAAACGTGTGGCAAACAATTGAAAATTAATGTTCTGCCCGATATGTGGGAGCCGAATTATATGGAAGACCCAGGTTTGCTGAACGGTTGGTAAAGCCCATGCCGCCTAGTGCATGACACTGTTCGGCTATCCCGTTTTGCAATTTACATTTCGCGATTTGTTTTGAGGACAAGGATGGCATTCACTGAACTCGGCACTGCCAACGGATTGAACGTCGCCGCGATCCGGGAAGATTTTCCGCTGTTGCATCAGACCGTCAACGGCAAACCGCTCGTCTATTTGGATAGCGCGGCGACAACCCAGAAACCAGAGATCGTCATTCAAGCGCTGGATACTTACTATCGCACAATTAATTCCAATATCCATCGCGGCGTTTACGCCATCGCGGAAGAAGCGACGGCGCAGTACGAAGGCGCGCGCAAAAAAATCCAAAAATTCATCAACGCCAAATCACAACGCGAAATTATTTTTGTGCGCAATACAACTGAAGCGATCAACCTGGTCGCGCAGACCTGGGGGCGCGCCAACCTTCATGCGGGCGACGAAATTGTGTCAACGCTCCTCGAACATCACTCGAACATTGTACCGTGGCAACTACTCGCGCAGGAAAAACACGCAACACTCAAATTTATTGGCGTGGACAAGCAAGCGCGCTTGGTGCCAGAACAAATTGAAACCGTCATTACCGCAAAGACCAAACTGGTCGCGGTCACCATGATGTCGAATGTAGCAGGCACGATCACGCCGATCCAGCAAGTGATTGCGCGCGCGCACGCGGTGGGCGCAGTAGTCGTGGTGGATGGCGCGCAGAGTGTTCCGCATATGCCCGTAGATGTGCAAACGCTCGATTGCGATTTTCTCGCGTTCAGCGGGCACAAGATGCTGGGTCCATTTATCGGCGTTTTGTACGGCAAGCGTGCCTTGCTCGAAGCCATGCCGCCGTTTCTCGGCGGTGGCGATATGATCCGCGAAGTCTTTCTCGATCATTCCACCTGGAATGATCTGCCGTGGAAATTTGAAGCGGGCACGCCATCGATCGCCGAAGGCATCGTCATAGGCACTGCGCTGGATTACTTGAGCGCGCTGGGCATGGACCAGGTGCGCGCGCATGAACGCCGGTTGGTTGCATATGCGCTCGATCAAATCGGCAAGATCGAAGGCGTGGAGATTGTTGGGCCGCGCGATCCGGACGAGCGCGGCGGCGTCATCGCGTTTACCATTCCGGGCGTGCACCCCCACGACATCGCGCAAATTTTTGATCGCGAAAATATCTGCGTGCGCGCTGGGCAACATTGCGCCATGCCGTTGCATGATCACTTTGGCTTGCCCGCCACAACCCGCGCCTCGTTCTATATCTATAATGTACCGGACGAGGTGGACCAACTGGTGGCGACGCTAAACCAGGTGCGCGAAATTTTCAAAGTGAGCTGAGTCGAATGGATGATCTGTACCGCGAACTGATTCTGGACCATTATCAACATCCGCATAATCACGGCGAAATCCCCAACGCGGATATTTCCGCTGAAGACACCAATCCGTTGTGCGGCGACAAGATTCGGATTGATGTAAAATTGAAAGGCAATATCGTCGAGGATATTAAATTTAACGGCAAAGGGTGCGCGATCAGTCAGGCGTCAGCGTCACTGCTCACCGATGAATTGATCGGCAAATCGCTGGATGACATTCGCAAACTCGACAAACAATTCGTGCTTGATCTGATCGGCATTCCGCTTGGACCGTCGCGGATCAAATGCGCGCTGTTACCGTTCAAGGTGATCAAAGCTGGCGCGTATGGCGTGAATCGTTGGAAAGATGAAGACGAGGACGACTAGGCAATGGCTCAATTTACACCGATCGCCCAACTAACCGACGTGCCACCCGGACAAATGAAATCGTTCAATGTAAATGGGCAAGCGATTCTCATCGCCAACTGGCAAGGTACTTTGTTTGCCACGCAAGATTTATGCACACACGACAATGGCAAGTTAGGCGACGGTGAGCTCGCGGATGGCGCGATCGAATGCCCCCGGCATGGCGCGCGATTTGATTTGCAAACGGGACGTGGCACCATGCCTGCCCTCTTGCCGATCAAAACATTTTCGATCAAGATCCAGGACAATCAAGTTCTGGTTGCTCTGGACTAGACCGCTTGACCAAAATGCCCGCGCCCAAGCGCGGGCATTTTTATTTTCTGACAAGAATTAATCTTGACTTTTTGTGCAAAATGATGTATTTTAGCGAAAGCATATTATATATAATGTATAATGTATTATGCATTGAAAGGTTTAGGCATGAACGAAAACGATCTCACCCAATTACGCCAAGTGATTGCCAAACGATTGCGTAGCTCGATTTTCACGAGTGATATCAAGCCCGGCGAATGGCTACGTCAAGAACAATTGGCGCAAAAATTCGGCGTCAGTCAAACGCCGGTGCGTGAAGCGTTGCAAGATCTCGTCAGCGAAGGTATCGTCGAGCGCATCCCCTATCGCGGTATCCGCGTCGTCGAATTTACTTTGGCTGATCTCCTCGATCTCTACACGGTCCGGGCTGTCGCCGAAGGGCTTGCCGCGCGTTATGCGGCGCAAAATATCACCTCGAAAGAGTTACAGGAACTTGAGCAAGCGTTCCAACGCCTGGAGCAAACGCCGATTAGTCAAGATGTGGTCGAGCATCGCCGATTGCATCGTCAATTTCACCAATTGATCCACGCTTCCAGCCGCCACGCCTATCTGATTCGTTCGCTGAATCAAATGTGGAACACGTTTCCAACGATGATGCTCTCCAATTTTGCACGGACGGCTGAAAATCCGATTGGGCGCGGCGTTGCCGCGATGACAGAACATCGGGCAATTGTAAATGCAATCCAAGCGCACGATAGCGCAACGGCTGAATCTTTGATGCGCCAACACATCGAAGCTACCGCGCAAAGCGTTGCCGCCGTCGTCGAACACAACAAAAAGGAGGCGCTCTAACCAAATCGGTCACTGAACAGATTGGGCGAAGAAGCCCGCAGATGAATTCTAGTCTGAATCAACTCGATGAAGGAGTAACATGTTCACACGCAAATTATTTGTTCTGATTGCCCTTGTTGTTCTCATGTCCCTGTTCCTCGTCGGTTGCGCCGGCGGCACGCCAACCACCGCGCCTGCCCAACCAACCCAGCCCGCCGCGACCAAACCTGCGGCGACAAACGCGCCAGCGGCAACCCAAGCCTCTGCTCCAACTCAAGCGCCTGCACCAACCAAAGCAGTTACCGCAACAAATGCGCCAGCGCCAACGACCGCGGCAGGCACGCCCAAGAAAGGCGGCAAAGTGACCGTGGCGGTTTGGCAAGCGCCGACCACGCTCAATCCATTGCTCAACCTGCAAACAGTGGAGAGCGACGTCGATTCCTTCATTATCGAAGGGTTGACCGAAGTGATGCCGGATGGCACACGCGTTGGCAATCTCGCCGTTGAACCACCGACGACCAAAAACGGCGGTGTTTCGGCGGATGGCAAAACCATCACCTACAAACTCAAACCGAATGTCAAGTTCTCCGATGGCAGTCCGTTCACCTGCGAAGATGTTAAATACACGTTCCAAGTACGTATGACCAAGGGCGTTGGCATTGGCAGTACCGCCGGCTATTCGTCGATCAGTAGCGTCGAATGTCCCGACCCGCTTACCGCCGTCGTGAAATACAAAGATTATTACGCGGCGTACTATACGCTCTTTTCAGAAATTTTGCCGCGTTCTGCGGGCGACCCCAAAGATATTCAGAAATGGGCATATAACCGCAATCCTATCGGCACGGGACCTTTCAAGATCACTGAATTTGTTGCAGACGACCATATCACGCTGGTGCGCAACGACTATTACCACGAAGCGGGCAAACCCTATTTGGATCAAATCGTGGTCCGCATGGTTCCCTCCGCCGACGTGGCGACCCAGTTGCTCTTGAGCGGTGAAGTGGATGTGCTCTGGTTGCCCAAACTTGACCAGATGCCCCTCTTCGACAAGACACCGGGCGTCAAGTACACCGCGCCGCCACGCGGCGGCGGCGAAACGATCTTTTTCAACCAGGCGGAGAACAAAGACCCGTCTGATCCGACCAAGCCGCACATGATTCTAGGTGATCAGCGCGTGCGTATGGCAATTGCCGTTGGTGTTGACTGGCATCGCATTGTCAATACCTTGTACTATGGCAAAGCCAAAGTGAGCGCCAGCGCGTTGGAAGGCGAATGGAAATGCAACCCTGCCATTTCCGAATACGAATACAATCCCGATAAAGCCAAACAGTTATTGACCGATGCGGGCTGGGTTCCGGGGTCCGACGGCATTCGCGTTGCCAAGGGTGCCAAATACGCCCCCGATGGCACGCGCCTGCGCCTGCAATTCATGACGACCACCGGCGACGAGCCGCGTGAAAAGACGCAACTCATGGTCATCGAAGACATGCGGAAAGCCGGGATGGAAATCTATGTCCAAAACGGTCCGTCGTCGTTTGTCATCGGAAACTGGGACGCTAACTCTCCGCGCGTGCATGGCAACTTTGATATTCTAATGCACAGCGCGTACACCTCAAGCGATCCGCAAAGCTACATGGAACGCTTCTGGGCATCGTGGACTGTTCCCTCGCCCACCAACAAGGGCGGCTTGAACGAACCGCGCTTTACCGATCCCAAGTACGACGCGATGCTCAAGCAAGCCGCTTCCGAAATTGACCAATCGAAACGCCAGGCGATCTTTTGCCAACTCGCACAAATTCTGCACGATCAAGTTCCGATGGTCTACACGTACCAAGCCCTGCGTATGTTTGCCTACCGCGACCGCATCCAGAATTGGGGTCCCGGCAACGCCTGGGAAAACCTCGGCTACAATGCCGCCGATTGGTGGGTTTCTAAATAGTCAGATAGTTTTTAGTTTGTTAGTTGGATCGTTGCATTGATGCAACGATCCAATTAACAAACTAGCCAACTAGGTAACCGGTGAATCATGCCTAACGCTTACATTCTTTCCGATATGACCTGGCTCGAAGCCAAAGAAGCTTTTGCCACTGCGGAACTCGCCCTCATTCCCATCGGCTCGTTTGAGCAACACGCACCCTTTATGACATTTGAAGTTGATTGGGCACGCGCGCATGCGTTTGGCAAACTGCTCGCCGAGCGCATGTATCCGCGCGTTATTCTCGCCCCGCCGATTATGTTCGGCATCTCGCATCATCACATGAATTTTCCTGGCACCATTACGCTGGAACACGACACCTTTCATGCCGTCATCCGCGATGTGGTTCGCAGTTTGAAGACACATGGCGTCCAACAATTTCTCCTCGTCAACGGTCATGGCGGTAACAATCCCTCGCTTGAAGTAATGCTGGTGCGCTTACGCCACGAACTGGGCATCCAGATCGCCGCGGCAAATATCTCGGCAATGGGTAGCGAAGTCACCAAAAGTCGCCCCAAACCGGCGTGGCTCGACGGACATTGTGGCGAAGGCGAAACCTCGCAAGCGATGTATCTTGCGCCACACGTTGTTCGTCCCGAACGAATTGTCCCTGGCACCGTGCGCGGTTATCCGTACAAGCATCTCACCCGATCGGGCGGCATCAAATATCCGTCGAACTGGGATGAACTGACGGACAATGGCGCGCTGGGCGATGCGACTAGCGCCAGCGCCGAACTGGGCAAACAAATTATCGACGCCGCGCTGATCCAAGCCAGCGAGTTTCTTGTTGATTTCATGGACAAGAACGCGAAAAAATAGTCTCGGCTGGCGCAAGTTTTGCCCCCATCACGCATCAAGACAAAATAGACGCATCCGATTTTTTCAATCAGGTGATCTAGGTATATGACCCGATATATTTTGCAACGGATTTTGCAAGCCATTCCGCTGTTAATTTTGATTAGCATCGCCGTCTTTGCGTTGATGCAATTCATCCCCGGCGGGCCGCTTGCCGTGTATGCCAACAATCCCGATGTGAGTGCCGAAGACTTGGCGCGCTTGCAGGAAGAATTGGGATTGAACGTGCCCAAGTACCAACAATACTTGAACTGGCTTGGCGCTGTCTTGCACGGCGATTGGGGCTTGTCGCTGGTTTCACGCCGCCCTGCGCTGACCGAGATTGCCGAACGCTTGCCCAACACGTTGTATCTTTCACTCACTGCCTTTTTCATCGCGCTGTGCATCTCCATCCCCATCGGAATCATCTCCGCCGTCAAACAATACTCTTGGTTCGATCACGTCATGACGACGATTGCGTTCCTCGGGCATTCGATTCCGGTCTTTTGGTTTGGCTTGATCCTCATTATTCTCTTTAACGTCACCATCAAAAATCCATTTACCGGCGGGCCGCTGTTACCGGGCGGCGGCATGTATACCATCGGCGAAGATTTCTCACTGCAGGATCGCCTCCTCCATTTGATCATGCCCGCCAGCGTGCTGATTCTGAATCGCCTGAGCGCGCAAGTGCGCTATACGCGCGCCGGCATGCTCGACGTGTTAAAGCAAGATTATATGCGCACGGCGCGCGCCAAAGGTCTGCACGAACGCACCGTGATTATGCGCCACGCGGTCAAGAACGGGATTCTGCCTTTGGTCACGCTCATCGGTTTGGAAATTCCCAGCTTGTTCAACGGCGCGCTTTTGACCGAAACCGTTTTCTCGTGGCCCGGCATGGGACGACTCTTTTTCACTTCGATGGAACGCGCCGATTATTCGGTGATGATGGGCGTGTTTATGCTGAGCGCATCGCTTGTGCTCGTGTTTGGCTTGCTCACCGATGTGGCGTATGCATTCCTCGACCCGCGAATTCGTTTTGATTAAAAAACTATGACAACAGATACAAGCACAATGAGCCAAGTGGATTGGAATGCGCGCCGTCGCAACCAAGAATCCATGGCGGTGATGGTGTGGCGGCGTTTTCGACGGCACAAACCTGCGATGATCGGTCTGGCGATTGTTGCGGTTATCGTCCTGGGTTGTATTTTCGTGCCGTTTGTTTTGGGCTATGACCCTTACGCCACGCACGTTCAAATCCGCAGCCAACCGCCGTCTTGGGAGCATCCCTTTGGGACCGACGAACTGGGACGTGATTTGCTCATGCGCACCTGGGTGGGCGGGCGCGTGTCGCTCTTGATCGGCATTTCGTCGATGCTGATTTCGATTTTGATTGGAACACTCCTGGGTTCATCGGCGGGCTTTTACGGCGGCTGGACCGACAATCTGCTCATGCGTTTCGCCGATTTCCTGCTGTCGATTCCGCACTTGTTTGCGCTCTTGCTGGCGGCACAACTGGTACGCACCATGAACATTCCCGAACTGAGCGGCAGTCCTATTCCCATCGTCATCATTATCGGCGTGCTGTCGTGGATGGCCACAGCGCGTATGGTGCGCGGGCAATTCCTGTCGCTCAAAGCCAAAGAATTTATCGATGCGGCGCGGGTCTCGGGCGCGAAAAACTCGCGCATCATGTTCCGCCATATCTTGCCGAATGCGGTCAGCCCAATCATCGTCTCAGCAACCTTGCAAATTGGCAATGCCATCATTACCGAATCGACGCTGAGTTTCCTGGGTTATGGCGTGCAACCGCCGATGCCCTCTTGGGGCAATATGCTCAAGACCGCGCAATCGCAAATGACGACGGCGCCGTGGTTGGCGATTTTTCCTGGCGTGATGATTCTGCTCACGGTCATGTCCATCAACTATATCGGCGACGGCTTGCGGGACGCGCTTGACCCGCGCCATGTTGAGTAGCGATTTAGGAGAGCGTCTAAATGTTACAGACCTGACCGATTTTCGCGCAAGCGATCCGGTCAGGTCTTTTTTTGCAAAAACTCGTTCGGGTTGTATAATGCCTAGTGAAAATCGGAACCAAGGAGTCTCTTATGACGATCAGCACGCTAGCCCGATCCATTGCCGAATCGCCAACGCTCCGACTCAATGAAGAGGCGCGGTTGTTGCGAGAACGCGGCGAAGCGGTCATTCATCTCGGCATCGGCGAGCCCAAGAACCGCGCGCCGATGACCGCGCTGTTGAGCGCCGCCGCCAAACTGAACACCGGCGACATCAAGTATTCGCCCACCGATGGTTTGCCCTCGCTCAAAAAAGCCATCATCCGTTACACCGAAGAGAACTATGACAAGGTGGTCGCGCCCGAAAATGTGATTGTCTCGGCAGGCGCAAAGCAATCCATCTTTAACATTCTCTACGCGCTCCTCAATCCGCAAGACGAAGTCATCATCCTTGCGCCATATTGGGTCAGTTATCCCGAAATGGTCAAGATGTGCTACGGCGTGCCTATCGTCGTAACGCCCGAAGACGGTTCATTCCATCCCCGCTTTGAGGACATTGAGCGCAAGGTCACCGCCTCGACGAAAGCGATCATCCTCAACTCGCCCAACAATCCCTCCGGCGTGATTTTCTCCGACGAGTTCCTAGCGCAGATCATTGATTTCTGCGAAAAGAAAAATATCTATATCATCATGGATGACATTTACCACAAGCTAGTTTTTGATGGTAAGCGGCCCACGCCCGGTTATAAATTTACGAACAAGGATTTGGAAAGCACCAAGCTCATTGTCGTCAACGGCGTGGCGAAATTGTACGGCATGACCGGGTTCCGCATCGGCTGGGCGATCTCCAGCCGCCAACTAACCCAGGTGATGACGAACGTGCAAAGCCAGATCACAACCTGCACATCGCCATTCCTCCAAGTTGCGGCGGAAGGCGCGCTGATGGGCTTGCAAAGCATCGTCGAAAATTTGCGGCTGACGATGCAGAACAATCGCGATGTGATCATGCAAGAGTTCAAAGCGTTTCCTGGGATCACGTGCGTCAAGCCCGAAGGCACGTTCTATTGCCTGCCGGATTTTCGCGCGTATAAAACCGATTCGGTCGCGCTCTCCGATTTCTTGCTCAAAAGGGCGTTTGTCGTTACCGTGCCAGGCAAAGAATTTGGCATGGAAGGACACTTGCGCTTGTCGTATGCCGGCGGCTTGAAAGATGTCACCGAAGGTATCGCGCGGATCAAATGGGCGCTCGATCCAAACTCGCCGAATGAAATTTATATTGGCGACAAGAAACTGATCAGGGATTGGATGTAAGATGAACAACTTACTCGACATTAAAACGCCCGCGCAAGCGCAAGCGACCGCGCTCAAATCCGATTACGGACTGGACAACCTGGGCTTGACCAACCTGCGCCAAGTCTATTGGAATCTTGTGCCTGAAGCGCTGTATGAAGAAATTATTTTCCGCAATGAAGCGCGCATTACGCAACAAGGTCCCATCGTCGCGAAAACCGGCAAGCACACCGGACGCTCTGCCAGCGACAAGGTGATTGTACGCGAACCGACCTCGGAAAATAATATCTGGTGGGGACAGTACAATCGTCCCTTTGCGCCGGACAAGTTCGACGAACTATTCGCGCGCGTGCAGGGCTTTTTACAAGGACGCGATCTATTCGTGCAAGATATGTACGTGGGCGCGGACCCGGAATTTCGGATGCCGATCCGCATCATCACCGAGTTGGCGTGGCATTCACTGTTTGTCCGCAACATGTTCATCCCGCTCAAAACCAACGAAGAACACCGCCGACATATTCCAGCATTTACGGTGATCGCCGCGCCGTCATTTCAGGGTTTGCCGCAAATTGATCAGACCGCCACCAACACATTCATCGCGTTGAATTTCGCGCAGAATTTGTGCATCGTCGGCAACACGCAATATGCCGGCGAGATCAAAAAATCGATCTTTACCGTGATGAATTATCTCTTGCCTTTGCAAGGCGTGATGCCAATGCACTGTTCCGCGAATGAAGGCAAGGACGGCGATACCGCGCTCTTTTTCGGCTTGTCCGGCACCGGCAAGACCACCCTCTCCGCAGATCCCACGCGCGGCTTGATCGGCGATGACGAACATGGTTGGAGCGATAACGGCGTGTTCAATTTTGAAGGCGGCTGTTACGCCAAAGTGATCAACCTGTCGCCGACCGCCGAGCCGCAAATCTACGCGACGACCCAGCGCTTTGGCACGGTTCTCGAAAATGTCGTGTTCGATCCGGTGACGCGCATGATTGACCTTGACGATGAAACGCTCACCGAAAATACGCGCGCGTCCTATCCGCTCGAATACATTGATAATGCGCTCTCGGAAAAACGCGGCGGACATCCCAAGAATGTGATCCTGCTAACGTGTGATGCATCCGGCGTGATGCCGCCCATCGCGCGGTTGACGCCAGAGCAAGCGATGTACCAATTCATTTCCGGTTACACGTCAAAACTGGCTGGTACAGAAGTGGGCTTGGGCAAGGAACCAGAGATTACATTCAGCGCGTGCTTTGGCGGGCCGTTCATGGTGCATCATCCGTACGTCTATGCTGATTTACTCAAACGCAAGATTGAACGCTATGGCGCAACCTGCTGGCTCGTCAACACGGGCTGGGTGGGTGGGCCGTATGGCATCGGCAAACGCATCAGCATCAAGCACACGCGCGCGTTGTTGAATGCCGCGCTCTCCGGCAAACTCAACGCGGTCGAGTATTACAACGACCCGGTATTCGGGTTTCAGGTTCCGAAAACCTGTCCCGACGTTCCCGACAACGTGATGTATCCGGCTGAGTCGTGGCACGATCAGCACGTCTATGCGCAACGGTACCGCGAACTTGCCGCGCGCTTTCGCGATAATTTCAAAAAATTTGAAGATGGCACTCCGCCCGAAGTGATCGCGGCGGGACCCAAGGTGTAAAAAAAATCCCGAAGGATTTTGCAAAATCCTTCGGGATTTTTCATTCATTCGCGTTTTGGCACTGCGGACTGCAAGGTTTGAATCGCGTGAATCAATTCCTCTGGCAATAACGCTTTCTTGCCTGCCGCGTAATCGTAACTAACAATGACGCCTTCGCCTTCCGCCGCGATGCGTTGCGCCTTGTGGCTCACGATGCAATGTTCCATCACAAAACGATCTGATTCAATCCGCGTGATCCGTGTGCCAACTGCAATCGTATCGGGAAAGGTCAGCGGCATTTTGAATTTGCACTGAATCGAACCCAGAATCGGCCCGATGCGGGTTTGCGCATTCACGCCGAAAAAACCAATCTGCCTGAAATAGGCAATGCGCGCACTTTCAAAATAACGAAAATAAATTGTATTGTTGACATGTCCCATCGCATCCATGTCGCCCCATGCCACCGAAATTTCGATGACGACAGGATAGTCTGCCAATAAGGCGTGCGTTGAATGCGCCTGGCTCATCTCCACATCATCCCCCTGAAATTTATATTTCAGCGTCGCCAATCGCCTGTCCGCACGCATCGCGATAGCCACACGCGCGGCAACGGCGCGGATCAGCATGACTCGGCGCGATGTCATCCATTTCCAAATCTTGGCGCATGGCATCCATCACATCGAACAACTGATTGCGCACCGCATCCGTGAACTCGACCCGAAATACAGTGTCCCGATATTTGAGCAAGCCATACGCAGGCATCGCGCCATAATTTTCTGCGATGAGTAAACCGTATGCCGCGAGTTGCATCACGTCGGATTCACGCGGGGCTGACGCAACACGATTCGGCTTGACCTCGACGGGAATCAATGCGCCATTCTCTTCAACGATATAATCGGGCTTGCCGGTCAATTGGTGCGCGCGCGAAAACAGCGGACGCTCGACCGCGCGCCATGCGCCGGTATCACAAAACACCACGCGCGCGTGAATCGGCAAGCCAGTCTGCGCTCGTTGCGCGCGCGCGGCAAGGAATAAGATGCTCGCAACGATGAGCGCGAGCATAAACAGCGCGGCAAATAGAATCGCCATTATAAAATCAATTCGCGGACAACCACCTAGCAAACGCAACCATCAGCGCAAAGAAAAACGCCAGCGCGAATACCCGGATCGCCGCGCGTGTGAGCCAGTCGGCGCGTTGCACCGCGCGTCCGTGCGCCGCGTGTCGTTCGGTACCTGCGCCCATTTGCGCGCGATTCGCCGAGGCGATGCCTTGCGCACGATGCAACCACCACGCGCGATGGCAAAATCCATATTCGCCGAGTTCGCTTGCGCGAATGACGCGCAAGTTATTTGGCACTGATCCGTTCCTCAAATTCGTGCAGAGTCCGTTCCATTTTTTCTTGGCGCGCCGCCACGGTCAAATCGCCGCGCGTGCGCTCCAACACACCGCGCACCATATCCGTCGTGCGGCGCAAGCCGCCGGTGAGCGCATCGGGAAAGTCAATCGTAACCAACATCGAATAAATATCTTCCATCGCGTCCAACACTTTTTCCACGCGGTCGCTCGTATCGTGCCGCATAATGTCGAGCGCATAGCGGCGCAGTTCGCCGGCCGCTTCGCCCAAGCCGTTGAGGTACGCGGCATAGTCCACGCCGAGCGTATCGGGATCAGGCAACGCGTCGCCGGTGATGAGCGCGTGAACAATGTGCGCTTCCGCCATTTCTTTCAAGCCATCTTGCACATAGCCCGTGAAATATAAATCGGGATACGCGGCAACCGCCGCTTTCATTTGCGCGGCGATCGCGCGCGTGCGCGCGAGCAATTGCGCCGCCTCGGCATATTCCGCGCGGTGCGTGGCGCGAATGGACAACGAACAATGGCGAATCAATTCGCGCGACGCGGCGAGCGCGGCATCGCGCGCGGCATTTTTAGCTTCAAAATTTTTCCGAATCTTTTCTTCAATCACATCAAGGGCTTGCATCCCATTCTCCTAAAGAAACAATTTTTACGATTCATAGTAACGTAAAAATTGGTGCGTGTCAACGCATTGCGATTTTGCGTCTCGAATTCAGTGTGCTATACTCGCCAAGCACAAAATTTCCGAGAGAGAGAAAAATGCGAATTCAGTTTTTATTGCTATTCGTCGCGTTCACCGCCAGCACTGCCGCGTGCGCGACGCCAACGATCCCGCCAACCGTCCGGCCGACCCAGGTTGCGATCGTGCAAACGCGCGTGGTGACCGCCATACCCATGGTTGCGGCAACCACGACCCGCGCAACCACCGCGATTGACCCAACCACGGTGACGCCAACGACTCTGCCGCTTGACACTACTCCGACGCCAACGAGCGAACCTAGCGCCACGCCAACCAGCGAGCCCACACCGATGCCGACCGCTTCACCGGTTCCGGCGTCCATTCAATATCTCAGCGCCTGCGGCGAAATTTGGCAACCCGGCTATTATAAACTGTCGCGCGATATTAAAAGCCTGCCGGGGCGCGATTGCTTTTACATTCAAAGCCACAACGTCATTTTCGATTGCGACAATCACACCATTGAAGGCAATGTCGCCGGAATCAAAGAACACCAATATCAATTCTATGCGTTCTTTGTCCGCAAGTTTAATTTTCCGTTGCTGGAAACCCCCACCAACGTCGAGATCAAAAATTGCCGCATCTCGCATCAGCGCACCGGCATTTTTGTCGGCGGCGGCAACAATATCTGGATTCATGACAATGACTTGTCGAATAATTCAGACGACGTGAACAGCCAACGCTTTGGCATCTTCCTGGGCATGACCGAAGGCGGCGGCTTGCGGCTCGACTCGGTACAAGGTGGGCGCGTCGAGAACAACACGACCAACGGACAAGCGATTGGGATTGACATCCGCGATAGCAATAACATTCTTGTCCGCAATAATACCGCGAATGGCAATTCGGCGTGGGGTATCAGTCTGCTCAACACCTCCAATAGCCAGGTCATTGGTAACACTACGCGCGACAACATTCGCTATTGCGCTTGGGGCGACGGCACCGTCGGGCGCGGCTGTGACGCAGGCGGAATTATTTTGCACGACGGCTCCAGCTATGATCTCGTGCAAGGGAATATCATCGCCGGAGAAAATGGCAATGGCATTTTCATCAAAGCGCATGGCGAACGTTGCGGCGACGACAATCTACTGCAGAACAATAAAATTACCGATGCCGTGTACAACGCCATCGAATTTTCGTTTTGCAAAGACAACCAGGTGATCGGCAATGAAATCACCGGCTCGTACGATGCCATCTGGTTTGGTTTTTCGATCAACACCACCATCCGCGATAATGTGATCCGCAATATGAACAATCACGGCATCAGCGGGTATAACAGCCGCGACACGCTCGTCACCGGGAATCAGATCACGAATAGCCGCGAAGGAATTTATTTTTACTGGGAAGCCTGGGATCCCAAAAAACTATTTTTCCTGCCAGCCGACCCGAACGGTTTTCCATCGCGCAACAACACCATCACCGGCAACACTTTGCGCGACAATGCCGCCGCCGCAATCCACTTGACCAACTCGACTCAAACCGTGGTGAACAATAATACCTTTGGCAACAACGCCAAGAATGTTTGGATTGAAGGCAAGAGCGACGGCAACACCATCGCCAGCAAGTAATCGGTTGCGGAAAAATTCAATTTCGATTATAATGGCGCTAGTTGGACGTCGGCGCAAGAATGTGCCAAGGCGATGTCCGACTGATTTTTTATTAAAGGGGTGTGCAAATAATGTCAGACAAACCGATCTTTCTAACGCCAGAAGGACGCACCAAACTTGAAGCCGAACTGGAAAATCTAAAAACGGTTCGCCGCTCCGAAGTTGCCGAACGCATCCATTCCGCCAAAGAAGAAGGCGACATTATGGAAAATTCCGCCTACGACGAAGCCAAGAACGAACAGGCATTTGTCGAAGGGCGCATCATGACGATTGAGCAAATGCTAAAAAACGCAGTGATGATTAACGGCTCCCGTGTCACCGATATCGTCGGGATTGGCTCGTATGTGACCGTCGTGGATCGCGGTGCACGCGAGGAAGAAATCTACCAAATCGTTGGCTCGGCGGAAGCGGATCCCACGCACGGACGCATTTCAAACGAATCCCCGGTGGGCAAGGCGCTCTTGGGCAAACGCGAAGGCGACGAAGTCCAGATCAAAATTCCCGATGGCGTGCGGCATCTCAAAGTAACAGAAATTCGCTAAGATTTGACGAACGGCGGAGGACGAAAGACGGGCGACGAATTTCGTCTTGCGTCTTTTGTCCTTGGTCTTTATTTGGAGAACTTATGACCAATGATTTGATCGCGCGGCTCAACGATCAAGAACAACAGCGTTACCTGAAACTCGGACGTTTGCGTGAAAAGGGCGTCGAACCGTATCCGCTCCGCACGGCACGCACGCACACCGCGCGCCAAGTGCTTGACGTATTCACACGCGATGGCGTGTTGGAAGGCGTGCAACTCGCCGGCCGCCTTATCGCACTGCGCGACATGGGCAAGCTCGCGTTCGCGCACATACAAGACGGCAGTGGGCGCATCCAATTGTTTTTCCGGCGCGATGTCATCGGCGTGGAACAGTACTCTGCCTTGCTCAAGGATTTCGATCTCGGCGATTTCATCAGCGTCAGCGGCAAACTCTTCCGCACCAAGACCGGTGAAATCACAGTCGAGGTCGCGCAATTTAGTTTGCTGGCGAAAACGCTTTCGCCACTGCCGGAAAAATTTCACGGCATCAAGGACACCGAAACGCGCTATCGCCAACGCTATCTCGATTTGTTGAGCAACGAAGACGCGCGCAAAATTTTTGTCACCCGCGCGCACATTATCACCACCATGCGTCAATATCTTGACCAGCACGGTTTTCTCGAAGTCGAAACGCCGACGTTGCAATCACTTTACGGCGGCGCGGCGGCAGAGCCGTTCACCACGCACCACAATAAACTGGATCGCCATTTGTATCTGCGGATCGCCACCGAGTTGTACTTGAAGCGCTTGCTCGTCGGCGGCTATGAGCGCGTGTACGAAATCGGCAAAGACTTTCGCAATGAAGGGATTGACCTCAAACACAATCCCGAATTTACGATGATGGAATGTTACCAAGCCTACGCTGATTACACCACGATGATGACGCTCGTCGAAGAATTGTACGCGGCATGCGCGCTCGCCACGACCGGCACGTTGCAGATCACATACCAGGGCAACCAACTCGATCTCACGCCGCCCTGGAAACGCATCACCATGCGCGACGCAATCTTTGAAGCGTGCGGCGTGGATATTGACGCGCAAACCAATTTGCCACTGTTGCGCGCGCGCATCGAAGAGTTGGAATTAAAAGTGGAACGACACCCAACCTGGGGCAAGCAAGTGGACGAATTATTCAGCACGTTCGCCGAACCCAAGTTGATTCAGCCGACGTTCTTGATGGATTATCCGCAAGAGATTTCACCGTTTGCCAAAAAGAAACCAGAGAACCCGCGCATCGTCGAACGCTTTGAAGCATTTGCGGCGTGTATGGAACTCGGCAACGCCTTTACCGAGTTGAACGATCCAATTGATCAATATAATCGTTTCATGGAGCAGG
Source organism: Chloroflexota bacterium (assembly GCA_037440365.1). Taxonomy (GTDB): domain Bacteria; phylum Chloroflexota; class Anaerolineae; order UBA4142; family UBA4142; genus JBBIUF01. The sequence goes on along the minus strand of JBBIUF010000009.1, from coordinate 38,306 downwards.
TCGAGCAACGCCAAGCCGGTGACAAGGAAGCGCATCCGATTGATGATGATTTTGTACAAGCGTTGATGCACGGGATGCCGCCCACTGGCGGACTCGGTATGGGCGTGGATCGCATGGTGATGTTGCTCACCGATCAAGCGTCCATCCGCGAAGTGATCTTGTTTCCGCAACTGCGCACCTAGCACAAACAAAAAACCGCTCAAAACCATTGAGCGGTTTTTATTTGCCACGCGGTTCAAAACGATTAGGCATTACCCCTGCGCCGCCGCCACGACGGCGCGGATATTTTCTTCAGGGACATCAACACCGATCACACATCCTGCGCCCAGGATGAACCCGCGTCCGCCGGCTTGCGCGATCGCATCCTGGGCTTGCGCCGTGATCGCCTCCCGCGTTTGATACAACACGGTTTGCTCATCCAGCCCGCCCAGCAACGCCCCGGTAAATTTACCGCGCGCCTCGCGCAACGTGGGCGCGGTGCGGCGATCATGCCAATTGACAATTTGGGCTGGATAGTGCGCCACCGCATCAAAATAAATATCCAAGCCGTGAATGTGCAACAAGGTCAACGCGGGTTTGGCGGCGTTGATCGCACCCAACACTTGCAAATCATACGGCATGCCAAAGGCGCGAAATTCGTCAAGCGTAACATACTTGCGCGTTGCCATTTGCGTCGCAAAGAAAATCGCGTCTGCGCCGGCGCGCAAACTCGCTAACGCGAACCGGATGGTTGTTGCAGTGAGCGCCGCCAGCGCGCGATGCAACACCGCAGGATACGCGCGCAGATCGGCGAGCATCCGTTCACCCGCCAAATTATGCGCCGAGTTCAGCGGCGAAAAAATGGTTTGCAGAATCGGCACCTCATTGCCCAGTTGCGCACGAATTAATTTCAGCGCGGCGATCTCGCGCACAAATACTGGGTTGGTTTCGTCGAGCGGCGCAAGCGTGTCCCAATCGGCGACCGCGTTGACCGGGCGCGTGATATACGCACGCGTGCCTTCGCTATTCTGCTTGGGCTCAAACGTCGCACCGTACATTTCGGCGGGATAGCCCGAAGCGGGTGTAACCTTGACCAGATCGAAATCAAATTTATTTTGAAACGCGACGACGCGCGCCGCGAGTGTTTCCGCTTGCAGGTCGTCGTTGGGAAAGTGCCGCCACAGAGCGACGGGCGTTCGGTCGGTTGGCTCGCCCCGCAGGGCGGCGTGGATGCGTTCGCGGTGATTCATCGGTTGTCTCCTCAACTTCAAGTGTAATTTCTGAAACGATCCCGTCCACAATTCGGAATCCGCGCACAGTGGTTTGTTCGTGATTCATCAACGAGATCACGACATACACCGCGGCGGGATAAAGCGCGCGCGCAATATCCGTGGGCGATGGATACGCGGGCGACGCCGGATGCGAATGATAAATCGCCAGCATTTCCAAACCCAATGCTTCCGTATCCTGCAACGCGGCGAGTAACTCTGGCGGGTCGGCGGTATACCCGACCTGGGGCGTGGCGTGGACATTTTTCAGCGCATAGATTTTGCGCGCGCGATCTTTTGCGCCGGCAATAATACCGCAGGTTTCATTGGGCGCATCGTTACGTGCTTGCGCGACCAGTTGCACAAGCTGTTCGTGATTGAGTTGCATTGCGCTGTCCCCTCATTCCACCGAATAGACTGGATCGCCAGCCACAATCGTTTGTTCCACACGCGTTTGCAAAATCTCGGCGGGCGGGATTTCAAAAATGTCTTGCGCTAGAACGATACAGTCCGCCAGCGCACCCGGCGCCAGCGGCGTAGCATACGCGCGCACCGCTTCCGCCACCGATAATTTTTCTTGCGGATACCAGCCGCCTTGCGGCTCGCCGTTCGCGCGCGCCCGTGTGACTGCCGCATGAATGCCGACAAACGGATCGAGCGTTTCCACAGGACAATCACTGCCGAAGGCGAGGGTCGCGCCAGCGTCCAGCAAACTTTTGAACGCATACGCATAGCGCGCGCGCGCGCCGACCAATTGATCTGCCATTTTGTAATCGCTTGTCGCGTGAATCGGTTGCATCGATGCAATCACGTTGAGCGCGGCAAAGCGCGGCACATCGGCGCGATCCAAATGTTGCGCGTGTTCAATCCGCAACACGTTCGTGAAACCCGCGCGCCGAATTTTTGCATAGATGTTCAGCACCTCGCGGATCGCACGGTCGCCGATGGCATGCGTATAGACTGCCAGGTCTGCGCTTGCGGCAAGGCGCGCCAGCCGTTCGATCTCGGCGAGTGGCGTGGTAGGCATCCCAGTATTCTGCGGCTGTCCCTCGAATGGGGCGAGCATCCATGCGCTCTGCGAACCCAGCGAGCCATCGGTAAACATTTTCACACCAACGAGGCGCAGGAATTCATCGCCGAAATTTCCGCGCAAGCCGAGCGCGACGGCGTTTTCCAAATTCTGCATCGGCACGGTGTGCGCGACACGCAAGGTCAATTGGTTTTGCGCGCGTAATTGCTGAAACAGGCGGAGCGCGTCTGCGCCTTCGACGTTGTGAATCCCGGTCAAGCCAAGTTGATGCGCGTGTTGAATTGCCGCAAGTAAATCAGTTTGGCTCAAATTCCCAGCTTCAAAACCAAGGTTGCCACCCAGCAATTCCGCCGCGTTCTCGCGCAACAAGCCATTCGGTTCGCCATCCACATCACGCTCGATTTTGCCGCCCGCCGGATCGGGTGTGGTGCGCGTGATGTGAGCGGCGCGCAAGGCCGCTCTGTTCAACCAAACCGAATGTCCATCTTTGCGATCCAGGACGACAGGGTTGTTCGGCGCAATTGCGTCAAGCGAATGACGCGTTGGAAAAATCGGTTCGGTCCATTCAGTCTGATTCCAACCCAAACCGAAAATCCATTCGCCGGGTGGCGCGCTGGCAACACGCGCCGCAACGCGCGCCAGGGCTTGCTCCAGTGAGCGGGCGCCATCGAGATTCACGCGCGCGCGACTTGCCGCAAACCCGGTAAAATGAATGTGATAGTCAGTCAAACCAGGAAGCACGGTGCGTCCGCGCAGATCGATCACGCGCGTGCGCGCGGAACGCAATCCGAGTGCCTCAGCGTCAAACGCCGCGACGCGCCCTGCGTCAAACGCAATCGCATGGGCGCGTGGCCGCTTTGGATCGAGAGTGTAGATTTTCCCGTTGATGAGAATTAAATTGATCATGGTTGGATTATACGCGCGTGGGGAGGAATTGCAAGAGGAATAATAAAACGGAGCGTTCGGGTGAACGCTCCGTCGCAAGTCAAGGTTTTATGCGCCTTTAAACGGAATCATTGAATAGAGATCATAGCCCTCGAGTTGATCGCGTCCGTGCAAATCCACAAGTTCGATCAAGAACGCGAGCCCAACGACCTCGCCACCCAATTGCTCGATCAAACTGATCGCCGCTTTCGCAGAGCCACCCGTGGCAAGCAAGTCATCCACGATCAGCACTTTGGTTCCAGCAGGGATGGCGTCTTTGTGAATTTCGAGCGTGTTCTGTCCGTATTCGAGGGAATACGAGATGCTGATTTTGTCGGCGGGTAGTTTGCTCGGTTTACGAATCGGCACAAAGCCAGCGCCGAGTTCATACGCCAACGGCGAGCCAAAAATCCAGCCGCGTGCTTCGACGGCGGCAACGACATCAATGTCTGTGTCGGCGTAATGTTCGACCATCGTGTCAATGGTTTCTTGGAGCGCTTCGCCGTCGCGGATGAGCGTCGTAATGTCACGGAAGAGAATGCCTTTGACGGGGAAATCGGGAATACTGCGGATGAGCCGAGCCAGCTCCATGGGAACCTCCTGTACGATTGGTTAATTTTGGAGCGCCCTACTCCGTTGGAATTCTATGCAAAAGGTAAAAAAATGCAAATCCAAACGGCTTGTGCTATAATAAGTTCGTGTTCAGGGTTCGAGAGACTTGCATGAATAAATATTTTATCGTCGCGGCTTGCGTGATCGGGTTTGCGCTGGGCGCGTTATTGAGTGGGTGTGACGGAGCGCCTGCGCCCGCTACGCCACTCCTCCCCAATCCGGTCATCGCATCAGCCCCAACCGCGCCGCCCAATCTCAACGCCACAAGCACGCGCGTCACGAATACACGCACGCCGATCACGGTCACTAGCGCGATCACCTTGACCGTGTGGACGACCGAAAGTTTCGCGCCGAATACGACACCGGCGGGACGCGCGTGGCGCAGTCAATTGGATGCGTTCAGTCTAGAGAACCCGAACATTCACGTCGAAACGGTTTTGAAAAAAGCGTCGGGTAAAGGCGGCTTGCTCGATTTTCTCTTAACGACGCAAGCGATTGTGCCAGCCCAGTTACCCGATGTGATCACGCTCGACCTGGTTGATGTGCCACTCGCGGCAGAGCAAGGCGCCCTGCAATCACTCGATGGAGTGTTGGCAACCGAACTGCAAAATGATTTTTTCCCATTTGCCTTGCGCGCCGCGCATGATCAGAATCAATGGATCGCCGTCCCGTTCGTTACCGACGTGCAACATCTCGTTTATTTTAAAAACGTCGTGCGCAAAGTTCCGACGACCTGGGATGAGGTGCTGAAACAAAAAGCGACCTTGCTCTTGCCCTTGGGCGGCGACGATCCGTTTCTGTTGCAATATCTCGCGGTTGCGCCGGACAACGCGCTCGCCCAAGGCACACTCGATCAAACCGCCACCGCGCAGACGCTCAGTTTTATCAAGCGCGCGCATGACCAAGCCCTGTTACCCGAAATAGCCATTGGCTTGAAAAACGTTGATGAAGCGTGGACAAGTTTTGTAGCGGGGCAAGCGGCGATGGCGCAAGTTTCAGCCTCGCGTTATCTGAGTGAGCGCGATAAATATCCTAACGTGCTGTATGCGCCCGTCCCCACGCGCGACGGCAAGACACTGACCTTGGCTAGCGGCTGGGCGTTCGGCATGGTGACCAACGATCCAACTCGGCAGAACGCGGCGGCACGCTTCATCCAATGGATGGTCCAAAGCGATCACCTTGCCCCCTGGTTACGCGTTACCCATCGTTTGCCAGCGAACCGCGCCACACTTGCCCTGACCATTGATTCGCCAGAGTATGCAACATTTCTGCGCGACGAATTAGAACATGCAGTCCGTGTGCCAACGACACCCGCGTCTAGTAAAATAACAGACGCCTGGCGCATCGCGCTGAGTGCAGTTTGGAAAGGCCAAGCCACACCGGAAGACGCCGCGCGCACAGCGGCAAGCACATCCAAATAATTATCGTATCCTGGCACGAAGGAGTTGGCGATGTTTGAGACCTCGCTCCGAGCGGACGGACAACGTCGTCTCGCGGAGATTGGGTCCGCAGATTTGTTGATTGGAATTCCCAGTTACAAGAACGCGCAAACCATCGGACAAGTTGTCGAAACCGTCGCACTTGGCGCGCACACACATTATACCGCGCTCCGTCCCGTGATCGCCGTCGTCGACGGCGGTTCATCGGACGAGACCATTCACCTGGCAAACACGCACTCCATTCCGCCCACCGTGCGGCGCATCGCGACAACGTATCAAGGGATTCAAGGTAAAGGCAGTGCCGTGCGCGCCATTTTCGAAATTGCGCGCGCGCTCAACGTCAAAGCGTGTGTGGTGCTAGAAGCTGACTTGACGAGTCTTACCGCGGATTGGGTGCATGATCTCGCCGCGCCAATTTTGAGCGCCGAGTATGAATATGCAATCCCCGCATACGCGCGTCCCCTGGTTGAAGGCGCCGTCAACGATATTCTCGCGTACCCGCTCACGCGCTTGCTCTACAATGTGGATGTGCGCCAACCCATGGCGGGCGATTTTGCCATTTCGGGCGAGCTAGCAGGCAAACTGCATGATCGCGATGTGTGGGAAACCGATGTGGCGCGGCACGGCATTGATATTTGGATTACCACGGTTGCCATCAACGAAACTCTGCGAATGTGCCAGGTGCCGCTCAGCCCCAAAATAGAAAACAAACGCGAAGCCGCCGTCGCCATCGATCCCGGCTTTATCCAATCAGTCGGCACGCTGTTTCGGATGCTGGAAATTTATCGCAAGCGGTGGCCCGAGACCCATCCGATGCACCGCGTGCCGTCTTGCGGCGCAGATCAACTCGCGTCAAGTCAGCGCTTGACCGGCGCGATCACCATTGATATGTTGTGCGATGCGTTCAATTCCGGGACGCGCCGCTATCGCCGTTTTTGGCGCACGATTCTTGCGCCGACCAATTTCGACCGCGTGATCGAATTGTTTAACAAGCCGCGCGGCGCAAAATATTTTCCGCCCGACCTATGGGCGCAAACCGTGTTCGACTTTGCCGTCGTCTACAACAAAGGCGAAAACGATCCAGACAAGGTGGCGGCGGCGTTATTGCCCTTGTACTATGCGCGCATCGCGGCGATTTTGCGCGAGACCAACGCCAAACTGGACGCCGTAGAACAAGCAGTGCAACTGCAGGCGCAAGTATTTGCCGACAATAAAAAATACTTGCTCTACCGCTGGCAAACATATGTGCCCTGGGCTCTCGATGGCGCGCGCTAGTTCTGCCCGTGGCAAATTCGCAAGAGGTGAAGAATGAAAAAAATAGGTCTTTTATTTTCAATGGGAATCGCGCTCGCCGCGCTGATCTGGCTCAGTGCAACTCCGGCACACGCACAAAAGCCCTCGCTCGACGATGAGACGAATCGGATCGCCAAAACCCTCTACTGTCCCGTCTGTCCCAATACGCCGCTCGATGTGTGCAGTACCCAAGCGTGCGCGCAGTGGCGCGCGCTGATCAAGGACAAGTTAGCCAAAGGTGAAAGCGAACAACAAATTCGCGATTACTTTGTGCAACAATATGGGCAAGTGGTTTTGGGCGCGCCACCGGCGGAAGGATTTAATTGGATCGCTTATATTTTGCCCGCGCTGGGGATTGTCCTGGGTGCATTGATCGCATGGTTCACAGCACGGCAATGGATGGCGCAACAGCGCAATGCGGCCAACGCGCCCGCCGCGCCGGAGATTTCCAAAGAGTACGCCGAGCGAATCGAAAAAGACTTGAAGGAGTTATAACCGTGCCTCGTTGGATCCAAATCCTCGTATTCGTTTTGGTTATTGGCGTGATTGTTTTTTTTGCTTTTGGATTGCGGTCGCAAGCGATGGTCCAGCCATCCAACGGCGTCGCGCCGGATTTCACGCTGAAATCGTTCGACGGGACAACCTACAAAGTGTCCGAACTCAAGGGCCAAGTCGTCGTCGTCAATTTCTGGGCATCCTGGTGCGTGCCCTGCCGCGACGAAGCCAAATTTCTGCAAAACGTGTGGATGCAATACAAAGATCGCGGGGTCGTATTCCTCGGCGTGGACTGGGTTGATCCCGAACCCGACGCGCGCGCGTACATCAAAGAATTCGGCATCACGTATCCAGCGGGGCCTGATCTTGGCACCGCGATTGGGCCGTTGTATCGGATCAAGGGTGTGCCGGAAACATACTTTATCGGCAAAGACGGCAACCTGGCGGGCAACTCATTGGGCCCCATTGCGCCAACCAGCGAATACATGACCGAAACGCAATTTCGCCAAAAATTGGAAACGCTTCTCGCGGCAAAATAATAAAATGACCCGCAGGAATTTCAGATTCCTGCGGGTCATTTTATTTCACCGTCATGCGTCCGCCGCGCGCAATCTCACGCCGAGCTTGTTTCACTTGAGTTGAGCCAACACCCAGATCACAATCACGACAAACAGCACATCCACCACCAGCAACGCATATTCGACCGGCGCGTAGGTAAATTTGAGCAAGCCGATGCCAATTGCCATCCATTGCGTCAGCAGAAAAATGCCGCCGTGCGACATTAACAGCAAGCGCCATGCGCCGACCCCGCCCCTGGAGCGTTGCGCTTGCATATGCGTTTCCCAGCCTAGCCCCGCCAACTGTGTTTCGTGATGCTCGCGGATGTACGTCGAAACCTGGCGAACGCGATAATCATTCTGCGCCCAAGCCACCGCAAGAAATGCCGCAAGCGGCGGATAAACCAACGCCACGGCGGGTGTGCCCAAGCCAAAGCCAAGAAACGCACCCGCAATCGTCAAGGTTACCGAAACCATCTGCTGGCGCAAATCCATGCGCTTTAGAATTTCCGCGCGAAGCGACTGATACTCCATCTCCAAATGACTGTGATCGCTATCGCTTGCTTTTTTCACTGCGTTGCTCATCACTCATTGCTCCACCCGGCGAATCTTGATTCGTAACCCAAGCATCGCCAATACCAACACGGTCAGCGCAAATAATCCCACCCCAATTTTGAACGATGCCGGGTCGTAGATCAATTTGACGTGATGCGCACCCGCCGGCAATTGCACGCCACGAAACAAATAGTCGGCGCGCACAACCGCCACTTCGCGATCATCCACCCACGCGCGCCAGCCCGGATACCAGACCTCGCTCAACACTAATACGCCCGCGCTCGTGGCGTTGGTATCCACCCAGATTTCGTTCACGCCATAGCCCACGATATTTGCCGTCGCGCTTGGGTCGCTTGGCATTGCGGATGCCAGAGCGGATGCCAGAGCGGATGCCGGATCGGCATTTTCCAAGATAACCGTTTGCGCCGGATCGAAATCGGCGGCGTGAATCGCGGCGAACGCGGCAGTGTGATCGGCAACCGCGCGCGCGCCAAACACCATCAACGCGCGCGGCAGAACACGCGTGTTTTCGTACACGTTGAACGCCACATCGTCGAACGCGAGTTTGAATTTGTCGCGGTCCACCGGTGCGGATTTACGCGCAATCAAAAAGCGCGTGTTGAGCAAATCGTACAGCCGCGCCGAACGACTGCCGAGTGATTGCCAATAGCGATCATAGTCGGCAAGCACGAGCGGGTTGTCGCCGTTAACGTCATCCAAGCCATACAGAATCGCCGTGTCCGGCGGCCACGTGCTTTCCACGCCCGTTTCGCGCGGATCAATGCGAAACAACCCACCGACATTTTTGAAAAACGCAACGGCATCCGGATGATCATACACGCGTGACGGATCATCGGTGCTGGCGTCCACATACGCGCCAAGCGAAAAGAGATCGAAAAAGATCAGCGCGAGCGCGAGCATCGCCCACAGACTGCGATGAAAATAGCGCGTGGCGCGCGCGAGGATGAGCGCACTCGATAACGCGAACAGCAAAATGAAAAATATCAGCGCGTTGGTGGCATTCGCGATCCGCATAAACAGCGCGGCGTCCTGCCCTTGCCCCAGGATCAAGTTCGAGTAGGCGAGCGCGCCGGTCGGGAACGCGATCAGCAAAAATACCCAGGGCGTCGCGCGCACGATGCGTTTGAAAACAATTGCGCGCTCGCGCGGCAACGTCTTGAGCAGAGTATCAAAACCAAACGCGGCAAGCGCGGCGAGCGCAAAATCCATCAACACGATAAAACGCGCCGGCGCGCGCAATTGTCCAAAGCCAGGAACGAGTTGATAGAGCCAACCATGCACAATTGCATAACCGCCCAGCGCAAGCCCCAGTCCAATGAGCGCGAGCGCGCCCAGCCCGCGCGTCGGCGCGTCGCGGCGCAACGCCAACGCGAGCAACGCCAACACGAGCGGCAACACACCGAGATAACCGACCTCCACACGATCCCAGGGGCCCCAGGTATTTGCCACGCCGCGCCCAAAGAAACCAGGAACAACCATGCCGATCAGTTCAGCGGGCGGTAGTGAAAACCGCGCGGCTTGCTCATACGTGTACGTCGCGCGCACTGTGTTCTGCGCCATCTCGATGCTCGGCAGTAGCACCGGCGCAACAAGTCCGCCGGAAACCAGCGCGACCATGACTAACAAGCCAACCGGATACGCGCGCGCCATGACCGCGGGTTGAGCGCTGATGCTGGTTTCGTACAGCGCAAACAGTACCAACGCTATTACATTGAACAAGAATAATTGTGGATGCCCCGCGTAAAATGAAATTGCTAGGACTGCTCCGGCAAGCGCGGCAAATCCTGCCCGTCGATCCGTCACCGCGCGGCGATAGCAAAGCAGGATCAGCGGCAACCATGCCGCGACGGCGATCAAGTTCAGATTGCCGAAATGCGTGATAAAGAGATCGCTAAACTCAAACGCGAGCGCACCCGCGAGCGCGGCAACGCGCGCCAAATTTTCACGCGCGCCGCGCCAGTAGCCCCAACGCAAAAACGCATACATGCCCGCGCCCGCGATATAAAAATGCAGAACCGAAAGGAATTCCATATCGCGGAAAGTCAATGGCGACGCAATCAAAAATGTGAGGAGATTGAGCGGATAGAATATGCCGGATTGAATATCGCCGACGAACGGCGCACCGGCAAAGAGATATGGATTCCACAGCGGGAGAATGCCCTGCCGCCACGTATTCGCCGCAAACGCGTACGTCGGAAATAGAAATTGCGCGAGATCGCCACCGCCCGCGGGCATCCACACTTGCCCCGCAAGCAAGCGCCAGAAAAAGCCAACCGTCGCTATGCCAAGCAAGCCGAGCGCCAACACATCACGCCACGCCTCGCTCACGCGGCGGCGCGCAAGGCTAACGCCCAAGCCAACCAGCCAGATCAGTGCGGCAAATGCAAGCAACATGACAGAAATCCAACCGTAGAAAATCTAGGAGCGACCCTATGGGTCGCCCTAGATTTTATTTTTGTTCCTCAAGCAGGAACGTGCGCTTGAGGTAAATCAGTTTCAAGCCGGAATCATTCGCCGCGATCTGGTAGATCAACTCGGCGTCCAATTTTTTGCCGGGCGCAATCGTTGCTTCGACAAGCATGTTCGGCATAGTCACCGTCTTGGGCGGATTTGCATCATACGTCAAACCGCCATCGCCTTTGACCTTGAAATCCGCCGCGCTGACTTTGATGTCGGTCTTTTTTGTATTCGTCATGGTAACGCTGACCAACATAAATTGATCCGTCGGTGGAATTTTTACCGTGCCTTCAATCTTGAGCGGGCGTTGCACAGTCACGATCATTTCCAAGCCGTTATCCATGATGCCCTTCGTCCGGAGCGACACCGGCGACGTGCGATCGGGGGTCGGTGTCGCTCGGTTAAAGGCAGATGTCAGCGGTTGAAACGATTTGGTCAGATCGCCGCCGCCCAATTGGTACCCAACGACCAGTCCGCCGCAGGTGCAACACAGCACCAGCACCAACGCAATTCCACCCACGACCAGCCCCATCGGCATACTGGAGCCGCCGCGGCGAAAATCGCTACTTGAAATAAGGTTACGGTTGCGTGATTCTCTCGAAGGTTGCACGGTCATTCTCCATTGGCACGCCGTTCGCATCCGTCATGCGAACCCGCGCGCCCGTTTCAAGATTGTACATGCCTAACTCGATCTGATACTCGCCGCGCGGCGCGTCCGCCGGCAGTGTTAATTGGTACGTGTCTAGGATCACTTCGCCCGGTTGCCAGCGTGGCGTGGGATATGAACCACCGCCCGGGCGCGCATCGCCCGCCGCCCACACCGGCGATTGAGTCGTCGGATTCAACGCGCCGATCACATGGACAAAGACCGTGTAATCAGTTTGCGTTTCGGCAATACTGCCCCAGTAGACGGTGAGTGTCACCGCGTTTTGGTCGCGCGCCACATCATAGCCGATCAATTGAATCGTGTCGCCCAAGCGCGCATTGATTGGATGTTGCGGCGCGATCTGCGCCGCGCCATCCACGCGATAGATCACAGCATACGGTTTGCCGGTCAAATCGGCAAGCGTATCCAACACGCGACCTTGCGGAAAAATTTTGGCGAGTTGCGCGCGGGTGCGTGGATCATCGCGCGTGACAATGCCATACGTGGCGGTCGCGCCCGGCGGTGGGAGAACCAGCGCGCGGCGTCCATCGAAACTGCGTGCGTCGCGCCCCGCCAGCGCGACTTGGATCGTGTAATAACGCGCGTCCACCGGCGAAAGATAAATCGTTTCATTGCCAGGTCGATCATGCAAACGTTGCGCCAAGTCTAAATAACCTGCGTCGAAGGAATCGAACAAGCCGGTGCGCGCGCCCCAGACATTGAAATAATCGTTGACGGTCGCATACGCGCTCGCGCCCAAACCCAGAATCAAAATGCCATACGCGACCGGGCGCAAGATTCGCGGGGCAGGTTTCCAGTGATGCGCCCATCGCAACAGCGAGCCGAATCCATACGCGACAACGAGCGCAATCGCCGGCGTCGCGCCAATGTCGCGCCCAAAGTGCGGCGCAAAATCGGTGATGATACTTGGCGCGCTCATCACCGTGAGCCACACTAATATAAAGCGCGTTTCGCTCCGTCGAATTTGCGTGAGGCACACAATCACGCCGATACCAAACCCAAGCGCAAGAAACGGATCAAGCGCGGGGCGTCCCGGCAAATTACTACGCGGATTCTCATCACCCCGCACGAAAAACATTCCGGCGACTTTGAGCGCATTGTCCACCAAGGTCGGTTCACCCGCCGCCGCAACGGTCACACTAGTTGGGCGATCCAGAAAATCGCTTGGATGCGCGGCAAAGTATAACCCAAGCGGCGCAAATACCAAAATGGCAATGCCGACAAAAACGATCAACGCACGCAGATGCCGCCGCCAGAAATTTCGATTCACCGCCATTTCGATGCCAAGGTACACGGCGGCAAGCACCGGCACGAACAAGGACGCTTTGTACGTGTACATCGTCGCGCCGAGGCACAGCCCCGCCAACGCAACATACCGCCAACGCAAATTGTTGCGCAACGCGAGCCACCAAAACGCAAACGCGAGCGTGAGCGTGGTGGGCGTGAAAATGGTCTCCATGCCCAAGCGGCTAAAATTGAGATGCCAGTATAAAATCGCCAGGACAAACGCGGCCAGCGCGGCGAACCAGCGCGATTGAAACAAGGCGCGCGCAAGCCAATACAACGCGGCAACGGTGACAATACCCGCGAGCGCGGAACCCAGCCGAATGATCCAGGGCGCTTCGCCGACGAGCGCGAACAAACCCGCCGCGACGTACATCGCCATCGGCTCTTCGCCTAAATTGTCCGCAAAGAAAATTGGGCGATCAATCCCAACGCGGACATTATGCGCCATCAACGCATTGAACGCTTCGTCGGAATGTAAACCAGGCGGCAGTTGATCCAGCCGATACAAACGCAATCCTGCCGCGAGTAAAACCAGCGCGGCGAACACGCCTAATTCCTGCCAGGATATTTTGCGCGTCATGGTTTAACCGTATAGGCCGCGTACAATAATTCGTCGGGCTGGGTGCGCCGAAAAACTTGCTGATACTCGCCGTCAGGATACTGCGCGCGAATCTGATTGAGGTCGGCTTGGCGCTCCGGCAACGCGACAAAAATTGCCAGCCGCGCCGGGATGACGAGCGCGCGCACATCGTCACCGATCCGCACATCCACGCCCTCTAATTGGCGCGACAAGAATGTCAGCGACGGAAATTCGTAGAACATGCGCGGCTCGCCCAGGAAATACACCCGCACGTCGCGCGGCGCACGCGCCAATGCTTGCCCCAATTCCGCGCCTACTTCACTGTTGGCATCCGTATAATAATGTTGCGGCGTATAGTCGCGGAAATAAAAATTCAAACTCGTGATCGCTAGCGCGAGTCCGCTGACCACAAGCAACGCCGTCGCCAACCCGCGGCGATTAAACGCGGTGGTGAGCAAACTGACCATATTCACAATGCCATACGCCGCAAAAATTGCCACAACCGGATACAGCATCACATAGCGTTCCGCAAACGGCGGCGGTGTGATCAGGACGCCCGCAAATAAAAGCACCGACCAAAACCAAATTTGCAGGATTGCGTGTTTGATCTCGCGGAGACGCAACACCGAGAAACCGAGTCCGAGGATCAGCGCGAGCGACCAGAGCGGATCAAAGAGCGGTCCCGGCGAATTATAAAACCCTTGGATTGCCGGCGTGGAAACCAGGACGAGGACCGACCACGCAATCTGATTCGCCAGGATGAACCAGAGCGAATGTCCGGTCGCTTGCATTTCGCGATCAATCCAGCCACTGGAAAATGCACTGACATCCGTCAAGCGTCCGAACGCAATATCGGTATGCTGGAGAAAAAAGAGCGCGAGCGGCAACATGACCAAGCCTGCGGTCAGCGCAAACAGCGCGAGCTTGCGCCATGCGCGGCGCACATTCTGATCGGTCACACCCGCATACAACAGAAACGCGCCGGCCAGAATTGCCACGAGGCGGCTACCGACAAAGGTGTAGAGCGTCAAGCCGGACATGATCCCGGCGGCGGCAAACCAGGTCGCGCGGCGCGTCGTCACCGCTTGGTAGATCAAGCCAAACACCACGCACGCAAAAAATGCGTTCATCACATTATTGACCGCGATGCGACTGAAATGGATATGCACGCTCATCGCCGCGAGCAACGCCGCGCTCAGTAACGCCGTCGGCAGATCGAACATGCGGCGCGCCAGCCAGTACAGCGCGGGAATCGTCAGCGTGCCGATCAACGCGGCGAGCAAGCGCAATGCCAATACCGATTGCCCCCAGACCGCCATCGCTAGCGCCCAGGGCAAGAACGACATGCTCGGCTCAGACTGCCAGCCACTGCTAAACAGATTCGACGCATCGCCGGCAAGAATACGTTGTCCTTCCAAACCGATGGACGCTTCGTCTCCAGCAAGCGGGTAGGGAATGTTTGTCAGATCGATCACGCGCACTAGAAATGCAAATGCGGTTAGCGCAACGACCAGCCAGATTTCGAGGCGGACTGATTTCAACGCGGCGGCGCACGCGTGCCAGGTTCCGCGCGTCGGCAACACGATGAACGCGATCACGAGCGCGAGTATTGCGCCGAGCCACGCATAAAAGCCCAGCCAGTAATCATTCGCCGCGCGTTCGCTTTGACTCACGCTGACGCACAGCGCCATTCCGACGGCGGCGATCAGCGTCAGGAAAATTTGCGCGCCGCGTCGATCATCCACGCGATTCAGCCACGCGACCGCCGATGCCTCAACCCGATTCAAGGTGGATTCACCTTGCGCGACACGCACCAAGCTGACCAAAACGATCAGACCAGAAGCATACGCGACAACACCAACGGGTATCCAATCGCGCACGAACGAAAAAATAATTTGCCCACCGCCTGCCAACACCAAACCCAGCAACAGCAATTCCACGATTGCCCAGCGGCGCAAGGTCAGGTTTTCGGCGCTGGGCACGCGCAACTCAGCCACATCAGACGCGGCGCGGCGTTTTTGCCACAGTGCGTTGATCAAAGCCAGGGCAAGCATTACCGCTGTGACAAGAATGATGATCGCGAGAATACTGGCGAATGACACGTCGTTAGCTAATTGCTTGACGGCAACGCCAATGATCATGCCAGTCAGAAATAATACGACAAAGGCAAAATAATTTTTCATCGCACATGCACCGTGCCAAGTAACACGCGATCGTCGGCGACGCGCGCGCCCGTATCATCGCGCACCGGCAAACGCGCGAATGTCGCCGGATCGTACATGCCAATTTCGATCTGATAATCGCCGGGCGGCGTGTTGCTGGGTAACAACAAGCCATAGCGATCATCCAGCATTTCGCCCACGCCCCAGGTTGATGTTGGACGCGAGCCGCCGACCGGCTCGTTATCGAGTTGCGCCCACACTGGCGATTGCGTTGCCGGGTTCATACCGCCGATAATATGCGCGAACACTGTGTAGCGTTTCGTCAGCGGCGCGGTCGTTTGCCAATGCAAGGTGAGTTGCACCGTTTGTCCTGGCGCAATTTCCGCGCGATCCAAGTCATAGCCAACCAACACGATGCTTTCCCCAAGCGTTGCGTCAAGCGCACGCGTCACGGATGTCGCCGCGCCGGGCATATCGTACAGTGCCAGACTGGCATCCACGTAACCGCCGAAATAACTTTTGAATGCGTGCGCGCCCAGCCAGCGTTCAAGATAGCCGGTGGGATCGTATTCTGCCGGATTGCCAAACATGACGAGCCACAGCCGCGTGTGCGTTGCCGCGATCTGATCCAGTTGCGCGCGCACACGCGGATCTTCGAGCGGTGTGCCGTCCGGCAAAAAATATGCCGCGAGATTTTTCGGCGCATAGTATTGATAGAGCGGCTTTTGCAGTGGATTGTTGAGCACCAGCGCATCGCCGGGTTGCGCGTGTTGCGCCACATACGCCATCATTTGCCCGTACTTGCCTTTGGCATACGCATCGTCGAAATAATAATTACGGAGCGCGATTGCACTGATAAGAACCAATGCACCAACCCCCGCCCATGCCAACTCGCGGCGTTGTGCCAGCGCATCCAGACCAAACGCCACCGTCACGAGAAAACCAGGAAGCGCGACCAGCACATAGCGCTCGAAGAAAAACGGCATGATCGGATTGACGATAAAGGCGATCACGACCGGCACGCTAAATGCCAGCGGGGCAAGCCACGCCGAGGCTTCGCGCCGCTGAATGAGACTGAGGATGCCGAGTGCGGCAAGCGCCAACATCACCACCGCCGCAATTTGCGCGATTGGAAAATCAACGGTCAAGCCGCCCGCGAACGCGAGAAACGTTTTACCGAAAATCATTTCCGCGCCGCGCCAGCTCCATTCGTCAAAACGCGCACTGGCTTTGCCGCGTAAAAACTGGGTCTGCACGATCAGCCACGGCACATACGCCATGCCAAGCGCAAATTGCAAAGCGAACCAGCGTATCAGCGCGCGGCGATGGGTGCGCCAACGCGCCACGGCGTACAGATTTTCAGCGGCGAGAACAAAAAACGCGGAATAGTGAGTGTAGAGCGCGAGCAACGTGACGACGAAATACGGGACGCGCTGGCGCGTATTGACGCGCGCCGCAAAATACGCCGACGCGAGCGACAGTACGGTCACGAGTTCGTACATCCGCGTTTCCTGGCTATAGTAAATCAGCAGTGGTGAGATCGCCGCGCTGAATGCGGCAAACCAGGGCACACGCGCGCGAATCGTCGCGCGCCGCGCGAACACAAAGATCAGCGGCACGCTGGCAATCCCCGCCAGCGCCGAAAGCGCGCGCGTGGCAAATGCGGTTACGCCCACAAGCGGGAGCCACGCCCATAACGCAAATGGATACAGCGGCGGATGCGTGTCCGATGCGCCTGCCAGCACCGTCGTCACGGCTTGTTGGCTAAGCGAAATACTGAATGCTTCATCGCCCCAAATGTCTTGCGCGTCCAAACGATAAAACCGCAAGGCAGTGGCGAGCAAAATCAGCAAGACCAACCCGATGAGAGACCAGCGATCTCGGCGTGTCATGCGCGCGATTATAGCATAAATCATGCCGAGACAGAAAGCCAATTTATGTTATAATTGCGCGCGATGAATCAAATTCTCCTCCTGCATCACCCCAAACTACCGCACTCACTCACACTCGCGCAAGACTGGGCGCGTCAATTTGAACAACTCGGCGTCCGCGCAATTCTAGCGTCGGGTTGGGATCAAGCCGGAATCGCACAATTCATCCACAATTGCGATCTGGCGATCACGCTTGGCGGCGACGGCACCATTTTGCGCGCCGCGCGCGTCTGCGCTCCAGCGCGCGTGCCGATCCTCGCGGTCAACCTGGGTCGCGTTGGATTTCTATCCGAAATGCAACCAGAAGAATTTAACGCGCAAACGCTCGTGAGCGGCAAATACTGGATCGAAGAGCGGATGATGTTGCGCGCCGATCTCCATCGGCAGGGTGTTTTACTCGGCGAGTTCGAGGCGTTAAACGAAGTGGTCGTGGGACGCGGCAATCTTGCGCGCGTGATTCGGCTCGCCACATTGATTGATGGCGATTACTTGAAAACTTTTATCGCCGACGGCGCGATCGTCGGCACCGCCACCGGCTCGACGGCGTACGTCTCTGCCGCGGGCGGACCGATTCTTGCGCCCGAAGTGAAAACCCTGGTGCTGGTACCGATTGCGCCATACCTGAGTCAATTGAAATCGCTCGTCCTACCGGAAGGCACCCACGTGGTCTTTCGGTTAGAAACCGATCACCACGGCATTCTCACGATTGATGGCCAGATTGACATCGAATTGCAAAACGGCGACGAGATCGCGATCCAAGCGAGCGCAAACGTCGCACACTTTGCGCGATTACAAACGCGCACCTATTTTTATCGTACCCTCGTGGAACGTTTGCGTGGACGCAGTGAAGATGACAAGCCCCAGCATCTACCAAGTCTGGCTCCATAAGACGCACCGACAAAATTGCAACGCGAGCGGCGCGATTTTCTCACCGTGCTATTTTGAAAAATACTGATTGGGGGCTATTGACAACCTGCGCAAAAATGACGACAATCACGCTACACCAAACCAAATGACGTCCTCATGCGTATGGTGTTTAGGTGGAGCGACCGCGAACGCTCCACATAGAATGTGTGGTGTGCGTGCAACAAAAGTACTCGTCACCCGCTCAGTCGACTCCTGCTGAAAACCCTCCCTCCCCGTTTGCCCGCTTGCGCCAACGTGCAAAAAAATTATATACTCGCTCACGTCCCGTGTTGCTCGTCGGCGCAGGGTTTCTGATCGCGTTTGCGGCAATGCTGATCTATACCGCGTTGCAACCGCCGCCGCAACGCCTCACCCAGCGCGACATTAATGCCGCCGTCGCACGCGCGATGGCGTCTGCCACCCCGCCGCCTTCGGTTGCCTCGCAAGTGTACGCCGCCGTCTTTCCCTCCGTCGTGCGCATTGATGCCACCGACAAAACCGACGCGACCAAACATTTCTTCGGCACCGGCGTCATCCTCGACGACCGCGGCAACATCATTTCCAGTCTGCACATTGTCAGCCAAGCCGGAAGCATCCACATTATATTTGCAGACGGCACCGAAGCGAACGGCGACATTATCACCCAGCAACCAGAAAACGATATTGTGATTATCCAAGCCGACACCCTGCCCGATGATATTGTGCCAGCCACGCTCGGCAACCCCAACTCGCTCCATGTCGGCGATGAAGCAATTGCGCTCGGCAATCCATTTGGTATTCCGTATACGCTGACCGATGGTGTCATCTCCGGACTGAATCGCAGTTTCAAATCATCGAAAACAGGGACGACGCTAAACAACCTGATTCAATTCGATGCCGCTGTCAATCCCGGCAATTCGGGTGGGCCATTGCTCAACCGCGACGGCGAAGTCATCGGCATTGTGACCGCACTCTACAATCCCACCGACCAAGATGTGTTCGTTGGCATTGGCTTTGCCGTGCCGATTGACACCGCGGCCAATGCCGCTGGTTCACCACCATATTAAAACAACGCCCGACAATTACCCACAAACCCGCCCTTCCCAAGGCGGTCCTATTTGGAGGAAACATGGTAGACGATCGGCTCAAGCAACCGGAAGACTCACCGTTAATGGAGCAAGTGCTGTACCAAGTCAAAAAAGTGATCGTGGGACAAGATCATTTATTGGAGCGCGTCCTCGTCGCGATCTTGTCGCAAGGACATTTGCTCGTCGAAGGCGTGCCGGGGCTTGCCAAGACCCTGACGATCAAAACGCTTGCGGAAACCATGCAAGGCCAATTCAAACGCATCCAGTTTACGCCCGATCTAGTGCCCGCCGACCTGGTGGGCACGCGCATCTATAATCAAAAGACCGGCGAATTTGCCACGTCGCTCGGACCCGTGTTCACGAACTTACTCCTCGCCGATGAAATCAACCGCGCGCCAGCCAAAGTGCAAAGCGCCCTACTCGAAGTCATGCAAGAACGCCAGGTAACCATCGGCGGCGAAACGCATCAAGTGCCCGAACCATTTCTGGTCATGGCGACACAAAACCCCATCGAGACCGAAGGCACCTATCCTCTACCCGAAGCCCAGGTTGATCGCTTTATGATGAAAGTGCTGGTGGATTATCCAAATCCGCGCGATGAATTTGTCATCGTCGAGCGCATGACCGGCACGCTAACCCGCGTGCAAAATGTGATCACCACGCATCAGTTAATCGATCTGCGCCGCCAAGTTGAGCAAGTGTACGTAGACCCGGCGTTGATCGAATATGCGGTGAGCCTTGCCACCGCGACGCGTGAACCAGCCAAACATGGTCTAGGTGATTTGAAGAAATATATTCTGTACGGTGCCAGTCCGCGCGCCTCGATCAATCTCGTCATCACCGCGCGGGCGCTGGCGTTCATTCGCGGACGCGACTATGTGTTGTCGCAAGACCTGCTCGATCTCGCGCTCGACGTGATGCGCCATCGTCTCGTGTTATCCTATGAAGCCATGTCGGACAATGTCACCAGCGACACGCTCATCCAAAAAATCATCTCGCGCGTGCCGATGCCGGCACAGCCTTTGCAAACCCATGCTACCCTTAACACCAGCGTCAACGCCTGAGAAAATTTTACAACGGCTCGACTGGAAGGTCATCCGCCGACTCGACGGCATACTGCAAGGCGATTATCGCAGTCTGTTCCTAGGTTCGGGCTTGGATTTCGCCGACCTGCGCGAGTATCAGTACACCGACGACATTCGCTATATTGATTGGAATGTCACCGCGCGCATGCAAACGCCGTATGTGCGTCAATACGTCGAAGACCGTGACATTACCGCGTGGTTTCTGCTTGATCTGTCACCCTCGGTAGATTTTGGCACAGTGCATACGCTCAAGCGCAACGTGCTGATTGATTTTGTCACCGTGATCGCGCGCTTGCTCACGCGGCATGGCAACCGCGTCGGCGCGATCCTATACAACGGCAAAACCGATCGCATTCTGCCCGCGCACGGCGGCCGCGACCAAGTGCTACGCATGATCAACGAGCTCATCCGTCAGCCGCAATTGAAACGCGCTCCAGCCACCGATCTCACCGCGATGCTTGAAACCAGCTTACGCACCATTCGCCGCCGCTCACTGATCTTTATCATCTCCGATTTCATCAGCGCGCCGGGCTTGGAAAAACCACTCCGCGTCCTAACTCAACGGCACGAAGTTCTCGCCGTGCGGCTCACCGACCCGCGCGAAATTGAATTGCCTGACATCGGCACAATCATTTTTGAAGACGCGGAAACGGGCGAGCAATTGTTGCTCGATACCGGCGATAAGAAATTTCGCAAACGCTTTAACGACGCGGCGCTCCGCCGCGAGTACGAAATCAACGTTCACTTTCGCCAGGTCGGGGTAGATGTTCTACCGCTGTCCACCGAAGACGATCTGGTGCGCGCCATTGTGCGTTATGCCGCGCGGAAAAAACGCAGGATGCGATAATCTTGGCGGCGGCAGTTGAGCGACGTTAACCGCTGGCACATTTCAGGATTATGCAGGTGAAAAAATGGAATTTCTATGGGCTCCAATGTTGTTACTGCTCTTACTCGTCCCGGTGTTGATCGCCGCGTACATTTTTGCGCAACGCCGTCGGCAAAAATATGCCATGCGGTATGCCAGTCTTTCGCTCGTGAAAGAAGCTCTCGGGCGCGGACCGGGCATACGCCGCCATATCCCGCCGATCATTTTTTTGATCGGCTTGACCGTGATGCTTGTCGCACTGGCGCGTCCGGCGGCAACCGTGCGTTTGCCTTCGCAAGAAGGCACCATCATTCTCACGATTGATGTGTCCGGCAGTATGCAAGCCGACGACATGAAACCCAATCGCATCGAAGCGGCAAAGAACGCGGCGCGCACGTTCGTGGATCATCAACCGCCGAATGTGCGGATTGGCGTGGTCTCGTTTAGCGACAATGCATTCATCGTGCAAGCGCCCACCACGGATCGCGAGCAGGTCAAAGCGGCGATCAATCGTTTGACGCCGCAACGCGGCACGGCGATTGGACGCGGCATCCTCACTTCGCTCGACGCAATCTTTGAGCCGCCGCCCCAGGCGGGTCTGCAAGATAATTTTCGCCAACGCTTTAATAGTACCAGCGATCCGTTGACGCAACCAACGCCCACCCCCGAAATCACGCCCGTGCCACCCGGCTCGTACACCGCCGCAATTGTGGTGCTGTTGAGCGACGGCGAGAGCAACGTGGGGCCGCGGCCACTTGACGTGGTTCAACAAGCCGCCGATCGCGGGGTGCGTGTCTATACCGTCGGTGTCGGCAGTCCCGCAGGCACAATTCTGAGAATTCAAGGGCGCTCCATTCGCGTGCGGCTTGACGAAGAAACCTTGAAATCGATCGCGGACAAGACGAACGCAAAATATTTTCGCGCTGACACCGAAACCGATTTGCAAAACATTTACAACAATCTCTCGACCCAGCTTGTGTTCAAAATGGAACGCACGGAAATCACGGCGCTGTTCACTGGTGTCGCCGCGATCCTCTTCCTAGCCGCAGGCGCATTGTCCTTGTTCTGGTTCAACCGACTGCCGTAACCGTTACAGGGCATTCTGATTAGCAAAACCAACTGGGCAAGGCCATTTAGACTTGACCAGTTTTGCGTCTGGGCTGGTTTCGTGCTATCCTTGACATTATGCAAACGCTGAAATGGGTCGCGCAAATTTTTGCGCTCGTGCTTATCGTGTTCCTCGCCGCCGATCAAACCACCCTCGCCGCGTCATCAGAACAGCAGTCTGACCCTGCGCTTCCAGTGGTCGCCAATCTCAAGGATGCGTATATCGGATATAACGATGCAACGCATACCTGGGAAATTGGCACGGCGGGCATTCGCCGCCGCATGGATTATCGCGCCTATGCCGGGTTTCGTTTGTCCCGGCTAACGAACAAACTCACCGGACGCGAATGGCTTGCGCCCAACAGCGGCACCAGTGCAGAATTGCAAATGGACTTGGGCGGGCAAACGATTACGGGCTCGGCTAGAGATTTTGTGCTGAAAAATTATCAAACGCGTACGCCCGCCGACGGCTCACTCGAATTAATTGTCGCGCTCACGCACGGATCGATGCTCGTGCGATTGCATTACGCCGCCTTTCCCAACACCAGCATCATTGAACAATGGGCCGAGATTGAAAACACGGGTGACACACCCCTGCCCGATCTGACACGTTGGGATTCGATTGCGCTTGGCTTGCGCCCATCGGC
Source organism: Chloroflexota bacterium (assembly GCA_037440365.1). Lineage (GTDB taxonomy): Bacteria > Chloroflexota > Anaerolineae > UBA4142 > UBA4142 > JBBIUF01. The sequence goes on along the minus strand of JBBIUF010000009.1, from coordinate 15,372 downwards.
TGATCCGCTAACGTTGTATTGGGTACAGGGACTATCACCCAGTGGTCAACAAAAAGATACGCCGCAACCAGTGCCAACCTTGCGGTTGCGCTCGATCAAACTTGACCCTGACATCACGCAAGACGTGGGTTCGCAGGGTCGCTCCTCTGAAGACGCCATGGGTTGGTTCGCGCTCTTTGCGCCCAATCTGCGCGAAGGTTTGTTCGGCGGCATTGAATGGTCGGGTGATTGGCAATTGCAAGCCGCGCGCGTCAACGATCAAACCACGCTCCAAGCCGGGTTGAAAAATTTTCGTCATGAGATTGCCCCCGGCGAAATTTTTACTGCGCCGCGCCGCTTTATCGGTTTCTATCGCGGCGATCTGGACGACGCCGCCAACCGCTCGCACGCATTTGCGCGCGCATACTTGTTGCGTCCGCGCCCCGAAAATTTTCCCTGGACGCAATTCAATACCTGGTTCGCCTACTATATCAACCTAGATCAAACCGTCTTGCGCCGAGAAGTGGATGCCGCCGCCGACCTGGGGTTGGAAATTTTTTACGTGGACGCCGGTTGGTATGCCGGCTCACATCAACACGGCGATTTTGGTTATGGGCTCGGTACCTGGCGCGAAAACCTGGACAAATTCCCAGACGGACTCGCCGCGTTCGCCGATTATGTTCACAGCAAAGGCATGCAATTCGGCTTGTGGGTAGAACCGGAGCGCGTGGATGTAGATGCGATGGCGCATGATCCCAGCTTTTCATTCGACTGGCTTGCGCCCGTCACCGACTTGAACGCCACGCCGCCGCCCGGCGTTCCGCGCACCGCGCAGGTTTGTCTTGGGCATCCCGAAGCGCGCGCGTGGATGAAGACATGGCTTGCGCGCATCATCCGCGAGTACAAGGTGGATTGGCTCAAATGGGATAATAACGTGTGGCAACCGTGCGATCGACCGGGACAACCGGGCGACGGCGATCTCGCACATATTCAAGGTTTGTACGAGGTGCTGGATTACGTGCGCGCCGAGTTCCCAAACCTAATCATCGAAGATTGCGCGAGTGGCGGCAACCGGATGGATTACGCGCTCATGCGCCGCACCGATATTGCATGGCTCAGCGATGAAACCGATCCGAGCTATCGCGTGCGCTACCACGTCACCGGCGCGGGTTATCCATTTCCGTCCGAGTATCTCAACTCCTGGCTCGTCGAATCGTACTTTGAGCATCTCGCCGATACGGTGACCAAGCCCGATCTGTTGCGGAGTTGGTTACGTAGTCGCATGATGGGCGCGTTTGGTTTTTCCGTGACCATCAAGGACTGGTCGCCGGAATTTCGCGCCATCGTCGCCGACGAAATCCGCAACTATAAAAATCTGCGTCCAATCATCGCCAACGGCAAGCGATATCAGCTGTTGCCGCAAAACGATCTCGAAGAAACGCTCATCCCCCCAGACGAACCTGACGCGACAGAATTTTTCGATCCGGTGACGAACGCTGGCGTGGTATTTTTGTTCAAGGGTCAAATTCCCTGGACCCAACGCAAGTTTCTGTTCAAGGGCTTGAATCCCAACACACGCTATCTCGTTACCTCATCCGATGCCGAAATTACGTTGCGACAAACCGGCCGGCAATTGATGTCACAAAACATCCACTTGCAATATGCCGACGATCATCCCTCGGTGATTTTATTTTTCACCATCGCCCCGTGAGAAAGCTGAGCCTTTAGGCAAAACCAATTTGCAAAAATTTTGGCAATTTGCCAAATGTGGATATAATAGGACAAGAGTACTTGGGGCGGGGAGCCAATCACTCCCCGCTTTTCTATAATCCTCGCCTCCATCACCGCACAATTTTTTCTTGGAGCAATGAATGATGAACCTTGCACGCCACGCGCGGCTTGTATCCAGTCTCGGTTTGATTGGCTTGGTCGGTTTTCTCATCAGTTGTCAAGCGAGTGTCCAACCCACACCGCCAGCAACTTTGGGGGTGCCCACTCTCGCAACCCCGGCAACGCTCACCCCAACGAGTCCGCCAATGAATGTCTCCCTTGCACCGGCTGACGCAATCACGCCCCAACTCGTTTTGCCGACGGTGGCCCCCGCCGTGCCAGTGCCTACCGTGACACTCACCCCGCAACCGACCCAGATTGTGCCAACGCCAACTCGAGCCCCCGACCCCTCACTGTTTGACGCACTAATGACGCCGTTTGCCAACGAAGCGAAACGTCGCCGCGCCGAACTTGCCAAAAGCGATCCCGATTATTACAAACGCGTTGATCGCGATCTCAACGAAGGGCGCATCAACTTTTTATTGTTTGGCTACGGTGAATCGCACGAACCGCCCTCGACCGAAAAAGCAATCATCGGTTCGCATACTATCGTCTCGTACGATCTGCGCACGCAAACCGCTGATCTACTTTCGTTCACACATGATATTCGCGGACCCGAGATCGAACGCGAACTCGCCAAGCGCGGTTTCAAATCGCCCGCCGTACGCATCGATCAAGCGTACAATGTGGGCGGGTTTAAGCTGATGCGCCAAACGCTCGAAGACATGACCGGGCTCGCCATTGATTTCCAGATCACATTCCGCGATGTCGTCTTGCAAGATTTAATCGACGGCGTATTTAACGGTATGGACATTAACGTGCCAGAAGCCTTCGACGTGCATCCGTTTTATCTGGATGGAAAAAAATATGACAAGGGTCACTTTAATCAAGGCCTGCAAAAGTTGAACGGGCGCCAAGTGATCCAGTTCATCAAAACCGTGCCGATTGCTGAAGGCGCGTATGACAAATCTCTGGAGCATAACGCGCGCAAAGCGCTCGTATTCAATGCGCTCCTCAATTCGCTGAGCGGCAAATACAAGGACCGCGCATTTTGGTTGCACATGACGACATTTGTGACGAGCGAATTGATCAATGGTTCGATCGTGTATGATTTCGATCCGATTCCGCTTATGGTAAACAACATTGGCAGTACGACCGCGAGTTTGCAAAAATCACTGGCAACCAACGCGGGAAGCGAAATGCGTATGCCCAAGATCGATCAATCGAAATACATTGTTGACCCGGCTCACGGGGATGGCGGCGTGCAATGGGTCAATGCCAATGCCGCCGTCAATCCCGTCACAAAAAAAGATATCGACGCGGGGGTTTACACTTCGTTGGATCTTGAAGTGCCCATTAACGCCAACCCGTATGGCGATCTCGTGAGTGACTATTGGACTTCGGTGCGGGTGCTGACCAAACGCACGTTGCAAACCACCCCAGCGGGAACCACTTTAACTGCCCAATGATTACCGGTTACGATCATTTTATTGTTCTAGTCAACGATCTCGCGCAAGCCATGACCGCCTATCGCCAACTCGGGTTCGCGGTGAACGCGGGCGGCGCGCATCCCGCGTTCGGTAGTCACAACGCACTCGTCGCGTTTGCGGATGGCACGTATCTCGAACTCTTGGCGTTCACCGATGAAGCGCTTGCCGCCAAAACATTTTGGCAAACAGGCGTGAGCAAATTACGCACTGGCGAAGGCTTTGGCGGATTTGTCCTGGCATCCAATGAACTTGCCGCTGAAGTGGCTCGTTGCCGCGCGCTGAACCTTGGCGCGCCGCAACCTGGGTCGCGCGTGCGCCCGGATGGTCAGCGCGTTGTCTGGCAAACCGCCTTGTTCGCCAGCAATCCGAGCGGCGCATTGCCGTTTCTCATCCAAGATGAAACACCGCGCGATCTTCGCGTGGAGCCAGCCCGCGACGGCATAGGGAGCCGCGCGCGCGTGAAACAAGTGATCGTCGCGGTCCAAGACCTGGACGCGGCGCGCGATGCCTATCGCGCCTTGCTTGCAGTTGAACCCAAACTAGTGCATAACGCCGCAAGCGATGTCCTGGGTTATCGCTTTGCGTTAGACTGGGGCAGTCTAGTGTTAGCCACTTCGGAGCGCGACGACAACGCCATGGGCGAACAACTTGCCCGGCGCGGCGACGGCTTGTACGCACTCACGCTCCAAGTCAATGGCATGGGACGCGACCGGCGCGAAATAAAAAACCGTGGCATCCAAATTGTCACGGATGCCAACGGTTTTCTGATTGATCCCAGCGCGGCGTGCGGTGCGCGCTTACGCATCGTCTAAAAAACAGACACCGCCTAGGCGGTGTCTGTTTTTTTATTTTGCTATTGCACGGTCACCGTCAAAGCAAATATAGAATCCAGGGTTGAAATCGTCACGCCATTGGTGGGCGACAGCATCACGGGTTTGAGCCGTTGCCCACGATCGGGTTGCCACCAGCCCATTTCCAAAGTGTAATCCCCCGGCGGCGTTGCCGCATCAATTGGAAATTCGTACACATCGCGGTAGAGTTTGCCCGGCACCCATTGCGTTACCAAATGCTCGCCCGGCGCGTGTTTGTCTTGTTGTCCCCACAACGGCGTATTCGTCGTGGGGTTGAACGCCGCGCCAAATAGATGTACAAAGGATTCGGCTGGCTCGCGCACCGGCGCAGTCGCCAGCCAGTACGCCGTCACCCGCACCGCATCCCCAGGCTTGAGCGCGCGTGCCGCGACGTGAATGCCACACAAAACCAGGTTGTCGCCAAAACGCACCTGGGTTGGCGTCACCGCATCTTGAATGGCGTCGCACTGGCTGGCTTGACGAAACAACAGCGTGCGCGGATCGAGCCAAATGCTTTTCACGCCAACCAAAAATACCAAGCCAACGATCAACCACCCATGTGGCGTTAAATCACGCGCCAGCGGGTTAGCCGCGCGCCGTTTCGATCCGACGAACGCGAACAACACCAACGCGCACAACGTTGCGAGACTGATCCCGGTACCAACCCATTGCGCGGTTGTGCCAACATAGCGCAACGTCAAGGTATGGTTGCCCACTGGCACGAGGTCCATCACGCTATAGCCCGTCTCCGGCATCGGCGCAAGCGCGCGCGGCACCCCATCCACCTCGGCTTGCCACCCGGGAAAATAGAGCGCAGACCATTCAGGCGCAAACGGCACCGGCACATCGAGTTCAACTTGGATCTGATCGTTGCGCCGATTTTGCTGAAGGACGCGCGTGCCTTGCGGCAGATTCGCAATCATGTTTGCCGCGACAGCTTGCGCTTCCGCATCCGTGAATGGCACCGTTCGCCACACCGGTAGAAATTCGTTGAACGCGGTCAAACCCGGCACACTCGCTTGCATTGCAAATTCGGCGGCTTGTTGCGGCGTGGGCTTGGCGGCGAACGTGGTATACCGATATTGAAATTGCGGATACAGGACCGGCAACGCGACCAAGATTGCCAGCGCGGCAACGCCATACGCCACTGGTTCGCGCCAGCGCGCGCGCAAAGCATAAAGCATTAAACCGCCGCCCAGCGCAATCGCCAAACTAACGAGTCCAAGCAACCGGGTTCTGATCTGGACCAACGCGAGAATCGTCAGCGTTTGCCACACACCATTCGACCAGGGTGTTTGCAACCAGATGCCGATCAAACCAAACCCCACGACGAGCGCGGTCAATCCCGCCCACCAACGCGCATGGCGACGCCACATCCCTACACTGGCGAGTCCGCTAGCAATGATCACCAACCCGCTCAACCAACCCAGGTGATCGCCGATCGAATTATTATCCAACCCAGTATCATAGGACGCGGGCAAGGCAAGCAAATCGTTCAACGCGAGTGAGTTGCGCGCGACCTGACCATAGTCCACTTGAAACGCATTCGCTAATTGAACCGCGTTGCGTTCAAACCCAAACGGCACGATGAAAAACGCGGCGAGCAAGATGCCCGCGCCTAACACCAGGATCGGCGCGCCGAGGACGCGCCAGCCGCGCCGCGCCGCAAGTCCGATCAAGAGGATGGCGAAAAAGGGCAACATTAATAATGCGGCGAGGTTGTGCGTAAGGATCGCCGCCGCCCACACGAGCGCGGCAACCAGCACACGGCGGCCGCTGAAATGCTGGGTCACGCGAATCAAACCCCACGCGACCCAGGGGCATAACGCGAGCGCAAATCCTTCCGGCGAACCACGTTCGAATAATTCGCGGAGGAATGGAAACGCATACACATAGAGCGCGGTGGCGGCGATGCCTGCGGCGGCGTCCAGTTCTAACGCTTGCGTCAGCAAAAACATCCCGCTTGCCGCCGCGAGCAATATGACGCTCACCAAAACGCGCCAACCGAGCGGCGGCGGCAGACCCAGGTTGTTCAAGCCATCCAGCACAAAATAAGTCAACGGGGAGTAAAACGAAAACAGCGGCCCGCCCAAGCCAGCATTGATCGGCTGAACCCAGCGCGGATAGAGTATGCCCTCAGCGCGCGCCGCGGAGAACAAGACACTGCGGTAGATGTGGAAGGTTGCCGCATCATAACTGCGCTCTTCAAGCGGCGTGGTCAGGGCGGGGTAGATCGCAAAAACTGGGATTAGTAAAACGACGAGCCAGGTAAATATCTTTGGCGTGAAATATTTGAACACGCGCTAGCCCTTGAGCCAACCAGCAACCGCATCCAAAATTTTTTCGGCGAGTTCGGCTTTCGGCAACAGCGGCAATTCCGTCACCGTGCCATCGCGCGCGAGCAACGTGGCTTGATCCATGTCAGTACCGAAACTGGACGGCACCGGATTCGCCACGATCAAATCGAGATGTTTAGTGGCGAGTTTCGCGCGCGCATTTGCCACGAGATCGTTTGTCTCTGCCGCAAAGCCCACCACAACCAACGGTCGGCGATCCGCGCGGGGCGCTTGGTACGCCACCTCGCGTAAAATATCCGGGTTCTTGACGAGTTCGAGTGTCAACGTTTCCACGTCGCCTTTTTTGATTTTCTGCTCCGCCGTTTGCGCGGGACGAAAATCCGCAACCGCCGCCGCCATAATGAGCGCGTCCGCGTCCGCCACTTGACGCAAAACGGCATCACGCATCGCGCGCGCGCTGGGCGCGGCAATGGACACCATGCCATGCGGCACACGTAATGCTGTCACACCAACAATCAGCGTCACGCGCGCACCGCGATCCCGCGCGGCTTGGGCAAGCTCCAAACCCATTTTGCCCGACGAGTGGTTGGCAATCACGCGCACGGGATCAATCGCTTCGTGTGTGCCGCCCGCCGTAATGACAATTTTTTTCTGCGCGAGATCGCCCGCGCGTCCCAACACCGCGCGCACCGTGTCAAGGATCACATCCAATTCGGCGAGCCGTCCGCGCCCGCTCAAGCCGGACGCCAAATGCCCGATCCCAGGTTCGATGATCGTCGCACCGTGCGCGGCAAGCATGGCGATATTCGCTTGCGTCGCGGCGTTCTCCCACATGCCGCTTTCCATCGCCGGCGCGATCACGATGGGTGCGCGCGTGTCCAAGACCGTCGCGCTCACGGCATCGTCAGCAAAACCGTGCGCAATTTTCGCGATGGTGTGCGCGGTTGCCGGCGCGATCAAGTAGAGATCGGCGCGTTTCGCCATCACCACATGACCGATCAGCGAATCGGGCAATAATTCCATCACGTCAGTGACTACATGCCGATGCGTGATCGCTTCAAACGTCATTTTGCCGACGAACATCGTCGCTTCGCGTGTCATGACCACGTCAACCTGCGCGCCGGCTTGGGTCAACTGGCTCGCCAGCCCCGCCGCTTTGTACGCGGCAATCGAACCCGTGACGCCCAGCCCAATTGTTTTGCCGTTTAGTATCCGCATCACAGCGCCCCCACAAACTGGATTCAGTAATCAGATGACTTGGGTTCGTTCATTTCAAAAATAATGCGCAAGCCATCCAAAATCAAATCACGCTCAACGGTTGCGATGACGCGCGATTGCGGTGCCAGCATCGGCGCAAAACCGCCCGTGGCGATCACACGCGCGCGCGGCTCGCCGAGTTCAGCGCGCATCCGCGCCACCAGTCCTTCGATCATGCCGAGATAACCCAGCAGGATGCCGGACTGGATCGCGTGCGTGGTGTTGGTGGCGATTGCGTGCGGCGGCAGTGTCAAATCAACGCGCGGCAATTGCGCAGTCGCGCGAAACAGCGCGTCGGCGGCAAGGTTCAAGCCGGGTGCAATTGCGCCGCCGACAAATTCGCCCGCGCGGTTGATCGCGTTAAACGTCGTCGCCGTGCCGAAATCAATGACGATGCACGGCGCGCCGAATTTTTTCTGCGCGGCAACCGCAACGACCAAACGATCCGCGCCCAACGCGCGCGGCTGATCATAGCGAATCGGCATCCCGGTTTTCACGCCCGCATTGACGACGAGTGGTTCAATAGCGAAAGCGGTGCGGCACAAGACTTGAAACAATCCCGTGAGCGGCGGCACCACAGAGACAATCGCGGCGCCGCGCCACGCGCGCGGCTGGAGATTCGCTTGATCAAAAAAATCATTGAGTAGCACGGCGTATTCATCGGCGGTTTTGCGCGGGTCGGTTTGCGTGCGCCAACGCGCGGTCAGCACGCCATCCGCAAACGCGCCCAACGTCACATTCGAGTTGCCAATCTTGATCACTAGCAGAGGACCAGTCACGTGGCTATTATACAACAAAATACGGAGAGGCGACCCGGTGGATCGCCTCTCGCAAAATCACGGCGCAATGCTTAATGATTCCCAGCCCCACAAGTTTGGATCGGGTGGAATGTTGTCAACCAGCTTGCGCTGATGCGTGCCATCCGCATTCATCACATAGATTGCCCACGCGGTTCCGTTTTGATCGCTCCGCCAAAAAATCGCTTCGCCATCGCGCGACCACACAGGTTGACCATCATTACTTTTACCCGAGGTGAGTTGCTTGCGCCCGGTGCCATCCGGGTTGATGAAAAACACCTGGCGATTGTTCGCGCTATCGTTCGATTGGTACACAATGCCACGCGCCGACCAATCGGCGTTGCCGCCGTTGTCACGCGTGATGATGCGCGATGCGCCACCGCTCGTGGCAACGGTCATCAAGCCGCAGGTGCTGGTGTTTGGCACGCACCCCGAAAAAACAATCTGCTTGCCATCCGGCGAAAACGCCGGCCCATTGCCTTCGACCCCCAGGTTCACAATCGTTTTGTAAAAGCCATCCACCTTGAGCATAAAAATTGCGCCGCCGGGTTGATTCGCCTTGTTCGATTGAACATAGACGATCCAATTGCCATCGCGCGACCAGCTGATGCAACATACGCCCGGATGGATGACGAGGAGCGTGCCTTTGCCGCCGACCTCGCCGAGGTACAATCCTTCCGATTGTCCTTCCGGGCGACCCAGGTACGCGATCTGTTTGCCGTCCGGCGATAGCGCGGGCCAATAAGCGTGCGTCATAATTTGATGCGGGTTGGAGCCGTCCGCGTTGGCAACCCAAACGGTATGAAACTTGGGCGCTTCGCCCGTCACCACACTATAGGCGATCTTACCGGTCGGCGCGCTGGGTTTCGCCGTGGCGCCAACCTGGGTTGGCGTGGGCTTGGGCGGCGGCGCGGCGCTGGTTGCCGTTGCGGCAGGCAATGACGTTGCCGTGATCGGTACAGTGGGCGGCGGGATATTGGTCGGCGCGGTGGCTGGCGCGCTGGGGGTTTCCGCTGGCGCAACACCAATCGTCGTCGGCGCGGCACCCGCGATGGTCGGCGCTGGCGTGGACGTTGCCGTACTACACGCAGACAACGCGACGATCACGATGATCCATAAAGCAGTGATTCGATGTGATTTCATATCGGGTTTTCTCCAAAATCAAAAGGGGCTTGCGAAAATTGCAAACCCCGATGAAAATTACTTGGTTACAGCAATGCGATCGTAGGGCCAATCACCTGGCGGCAAATTGTCCGCCAGTTTGACCGGGTTGGTGCCATCGGCGTTCATGCGCCAAATTGCCCACGTGCCGCCTTCGGGTGAACGGTAGAAAATGAAATTGCCATCGGGCGACCAATTGGCATCCACGTGCAACGCGACGCCGGACGTGAGTTGCTTTTTGCCCGTGCCATCCGCATTGATCATAAACAATTGCTTTTGCCCGCCTTCATCTTTTTGATACACGATCCGTTTGCCATCCGGCGACCAAGCCGCCAAGCCACCATCGTCCGTGACGATCGGAATGGCGTCACCGCCGCCCGAGCTGGCTTTGTAGATACCGCAACTACTACCGCGGCAGGTTTGGAAGGCGACCTGGGTGTCATCGGGCGACCAGGTTGGACTCCAGCCAATCGTAATGTTGCGCCGCGCAGTCTTGTCTTTCAGCGCGGTGCCATCCGGCAAAACGGCATCCAGAAAAATATTGCCGGAATAGCCGGGACGCGCGGAAAACGCGATCCAGTGACCATCGTGTGACCAGGCAATATAACCCGTCGCGCCATCGCCCAGAATTTTCTTGGGATCGGATCCATCGCTATTCGCAACGAATAAACCATCGGTCCAATGGTAATACGCGATCTTGGTTCCATCAGGCGAAAAACTGGGTTCGGATGCTGTCGTCAAAATTTGTTTTGCGCCCGTGCCATCTGCATTCATGGTCCAAATATAATTATCTTCAGGGCGATCCCCTTTACGCACGGTGAACGCCAAATGCCCAGCCGGCGCGGCCGGTCTCGCCGTGGGCGGCACCGCAGTTGGCGCAGGCGCAAGCGTAGGAACCGGGACCGCGGTCGCAAGCGCAAGCGTGGGGAGCGTGGAAACGGTTGGCGCCGTGACCGGCGGAATCGTGGGAACGACCACAGGCGGAATGGTTGGCACAACCACGGTCGGCGCGACAACCGTCGGCGCGGTGACAACTGGAGCTGTCGTTGCGACCACAATCGTCACTGCCGCTGGTTTCGGAGATGACGGACTAAGCACAAAGAACGCGCCGCCGCCAACCACCGCGACGAGCAAGCACAGCACGAGACAGCCAAGCACTCCGACGATAATCCAGGGTGTTCGATTAGGTTTAGGTGCGACGGACTGGGTAGCCATAGCGATTTCCTCCTGAGAGAACAATGGGCGATTCGTTTAGAATGTGACCAGCGCAATTATATATCACAACCAATCGCCGATGCAATAGGGGTTGCGCTAACGCGCAAAAAAATCGTATCTTGTTGAATTGCGTCCCAATCTCGTTGGATTGTGCTATAATCGCAACACATTCGGAGGCGAACCATGTTGATCACACGCGAAATTCTGCAAGCGCAAGAAGCGGCGCAACTCGCGCCGTATGGCATGTTGAGCGGCGCGTCCCGTGGGCGCAAGTATCCCGATCCTGAACATCCCTATCGCACCGCGTTTCAGCGCGACCGCGACCGCATCATTCACACCACCGCGTTTCGGCGGCTCGAATATAAAACTCAGGTCTTTGTCAACACTGAAGGCGATTATTATCGCACCCGTCTCACGCACAGCATCGAGGTCGCACAGATTGGACGCACGTTCGCGCGCGCGCTCGGCGCAAACGAAGATCTGATCGAAGCGATCTGTCTCTGTCACGACCTGGGTCACACCCCGTTTGGTCATTCCGGTGAACACAAGATGAACGAATTGATGCGCGAGTACGGCGGATTCAATCATCAGGCACAATCGCTCCGCATCGTCGAAGAACTGGAAGAACGGTTTGACGATTATCGCGGTTTGAATTTGACGTACGAAGTCCGCGAAGGCATCGCCAAACACGAAACCGAATACGACACGGTCAATCCAACCGAATATCATCCCGAAGAAGCCGCCACGCTCGAAGCGCAACTCGCGAGCGCGGCAGACGAAGCCGCCTACTCGACGGCCGATCTGGATGATGGCTTGCGCGCCGGAATTCTCGACGCGCGCGATTTCAGCCAGCTCGAAGTGTGGCAGGATTGGCGCGCGATCAGCGGATTTGCGGGCGACCGCTTGAGCGACATCCAACGCCATCGGTTTATTCGCTGGCTCGTCAACCAGGTGGTCACTGATTTTATTTCCGCCACCGATCAGCGTTTGCGCGAGCGCAACATCAATTCCGTTGCGGCGTTGCGCGCGGTCGGCAAACCAATCATTACCTTTTCACCGGAGATGGACCGCAAGAATCGCGTGCTGAAAAATTATTTGATGGAAAATTTCTATCGGCATTATCGCGTGTCGCGGATGGCAAGCAAAGCGGAGCAAGTCCTCGAAGGTTTGTTCACCGCGTTTATGAAAAATCCGCGATTACTGCCGAAAAACACGCAGGCGCGCATTGAGGAGGGCAACCGCGCGCGCGTTGTCTGCGATTACATCGCCGGGATGACTGACCGTTTTGCATTGCAAGAATATCAACGCTTGTTTGATCCGGGGACGCCGGTATAACGATATTGCCACCCAGGCTGATCCCTGCCCACTAGTTTATGATTCATCTCAAACGCCTTTACGCTCACAATTTCAAACAACTCCAGGAAATCGATCTGCGATTTCCCGATCACGCGCGCGTGCTGGTGCAAGGCAAAAACGAAGCTGGGAAATCCACGCTGTTTGAAGCCCTGTATTTTGCGCTGTTCGGCAACGCGCTCGCCACAGAATCCGGCGCGCGCGGACTGGACGATCTCATTCGGTACGGCGTCGAAAAAGCGCGCGTCGAGTTGGACGTGCAAGCGGGCGCGCGCGAGTTTCGGATTCGGCGCACGATCACGCGCGGCAAAAGTAACGTCTGGGAACTCGATCTCGTTGCCGGAGAAAACGTCGAAGAGCTTCGCGGCAACACGGTGATCAACAAACGCCTCATCGCCGAACTTGGCTTTGACGGCGACGCCTTGCTCAACACGTGTTTCGTCGAGCAGAAAAAATTGGAAAAGCTCGAAGGATTGAGCAAAGCCAAACGTGAAGAATCGCTGGCAAAATTATTAAACCTGGACGCACTCGTGCAGATCGAAAGCGATTTGAAAATTCGCGGCGAAGACAAACAGGATTTGGATCGGCTCAAACAGCGTGCCGACCTTGCCGAGATTCAAGCGGAACTTCCGGCGCACGAAGAAAAACTTGGCCAAGTCGAACAACAATTGCGCCTGATCGATTTGCGCGGCGCGGTGAATGGCGCGGCGGAAGAATTGCGCGCGGTGCAAAAACTTGATGCGGCAATTGCCGCGCTTGCGGCGCAACGCGACAGCGCGGCGCAAACCCTCGCGCGGATTGACGCACTCAAAGAGGCGATGCTCAATGTCAAGGACGCGCGCGATGCAGTTGAGCGCGTGGCGGATAATGCGCGCGAGATTGAGCGATTAAAGCAAGAGCAAGCGAACGCGCGCCGCGCGGCGGAAACGATCCCAAGTTTGCAAAGCCGTGGCGCGGAATTGCATCGCGTGACGCACGCACTGACGCGCCTGGATCAAATCCGCGCCGCGCGCGAACGGTATGCACAGCGCGCGCAACAACTCGCCACAACTCAAGCCCAACTGGCCGCCACGCAAACGCGCCAAGCCGAATTGCAAACGACGATCACACGCGAAGAATCTGCGCGCGCCGAACTCGAAACGCAAACGCGCCGCTATGTCATCGGCGAAATTCTTGGCGAGTGGATTGCGGCGCAACACGACGCGGCTCAAACGCGCGCCATCGAAAACACCGTCGCAGAAAAACGCGCCGCGCGCGATCAATTAGCGCAACGGTTTCGCGTTCAGGTGTACGGATTCGCCGCGCTCCTCATCCTCCTCGTCGCCGCTGGCGCAATCGCCATGCCATTCATCGCGCCGCTGGCAATTGGCTTGTTCTTGCTCGCCGCGCTCGTCGTCGCCGCGTTTGCGATTCGCGCGCTGAATTTGTGGCGCGATGTATCGCGCGCCGCCGAAGCACTCGGTCAAGCGGAAGGCGAAGCGCGCGCGAGTGAAACGATTGGCACCACTCAAACCGCGCGCCTCCGCGACATTGAAGCCCAGCTTGCACAAAACCAGGTCGCGATCCCAGCGACGCCCGATCACGCGCAGAGCGCACGCGTGATCATCGCGCGCGAGTTAAACCAGCACACCCAGGCTGAACTCGACGCCGAGCTAGCCGCGACACGCCAACGTTTGGCCAACGCGTGCGCCGTCCTCGGTGAATTGCAACAACAAAACGCAACCCTTGATGCGAATGCAATCGCCGCAGAGCGCGCGCACAGTGAACGCATGGCGCGCCAAGCCGAATTATTCTTGGCGGCATGGCAAAATCGTTTGCAGGCAAACGCGCAAGCACTTGGCGTGACACTAGAGCCAACTGGGTTGCACCGCGCCCAGTACCAACTCGACGCCGAGATCGCGCAGATTCAACGCCGCGCGGTGGACGCGCAACTGTTGACACAAGAGATGGCGCGCCGCGCAGAACAGGCGCAAGCATTTTGGGCACGCGCGCGCCAAGCGTATGAGCAAGCCGCGCCTGTGAAAGCAAATGCGGCGGCGTGGCACGAGGAAATGCCACTCGACGCCTATACCGCGTTTGGCAAAGAGTTGCGCGCTGAATACGATGCGCTCGGCGGCGAAACGGCGATCAAGCAAGCGCGCGACATCGAAGGCAACCTAGGCCGGCGGCAAGGTGAACGCGCGACGCGCGCGCGCAACGCCGAATTGCTACTCACGCGCGTCCGCGAATTATTTGGCCAAGCCGCGCCGCTTTCCACGTCACCCACGCTCGCCGAAATGGATCGACTCGTGGAGCAATTGCGCCAAATGGAATTGGGCGACGACGCGACGTTGCGGGTACACCATCGCGATCTGGTTGGGCGCGTGCATTCGTTGCGGGATCGGCAAGCGCAATTGGAGCGCGACCTGGGACTAGCGGGCGTGGCGCTGGAACGCGGCGAATGCCGGCAGGCGTGGATTGACGCGGCGCGGCATCAGCTGGTCCGTGAGCGCGGCGCGGAAATTGTTTCCGTGGCGCGGCGGCGCCTGGTGCAAAAAGTGTTGCCCGCGACGATGGATTACATGCGTCAAATTTTGCCAACGCTCACGCGCGACCGCTATCACGACGCGCAACTCGATCCCGAGTCGTACAAAATTCAGGTGTGGGATGAGCGCGCGGCGGATGGCGGCGCGTTCAAAGAAAAAAATATCTTTAGCGGCGGGACCAAGGATCAATTTTCGCTGGCGTTGCGGCTGGCGTTTGCGCTCGCCACCCTGCCGCAAAATCGCGGCACCGCGCCGTCGTTTATTTTTCTCGATGAACCGCTGGGTTCGTTCGACGACGAGCGCGCCAATGCGTTGATCGATTTGCTCACCGAAGGCGAAATTGCGCGCGCCTTTGATCAGATTTTTTTGATCAGTCACGTGCAGGTGGACGAACGCTTGTTCACCCATCGCCTCGTGTTGGAGAATGGCCGCGTCGCGCAAACCGATTTGCCGATCGCCTAACCTGCATCAAGGACAATGCCATGCCACTCGGTTCACCGATTCTCGCTGGTCTGTTTGTATTTTTCATGCGGCTCACCGACATGTCGCTCGACACACTGCGTTTGCTCTTTGTGATGCGCGGACGCAAATTGCTAGCGGGCGCGATCGGCGCGACC
>JBBIUF010000008.1:0-76278 GCA_037440365.1 Chloroflexota bacterium | reverse complement strand
CCCAAACACGAACTGAACGGTATCCGCATCAGCACCAGTGCAGTCAAGTGTGCTATTCTAGACGACCATCCGCAGCCCGCGGGGCTAAGAAAAGGTGGAACAGTTTGAGTATATCACACTGACGTTCAAATGCCAAAAAAAACACTTGCGTTCACCTACCTCTATCACCTTGAGGAACCCACCCAAAATGAATCAACATCCATTGGATTCGCGTATGATCTCGAATTTCAGATTCTTGTTGTCCTGGAGGCGTTACTATTCCTTGTTAAAGCCGAGTGCCAAGTCAAAGCGCTTCGAATGGCACTAACAGGAGATGTGCAAAATTTCTTTTAATTGCATCGTCAGAGTCTTTGCCTTTACTTCATCCAACCAATCGAACGCTGGCTCAGGAATGTTCCATTCATCCCGGTATAGAACGACCAATGTTTGTAATCGGGTTTTCGCTATATTAGACCTCCGCCCCAAGTCGCATTCTACCCCATCCGTGATCCAAACAAAAGACCAAGCGCAAATCACGGTCGCCGCTATTGCAACAACGCAATCAGCAACGTGAGCGTGATCGGAGACAAGATCGTCGAGATAAAGACGACGGCGGTGACAAAGTCCGGCGCGGTTTCATATTGCACCGCGAGTACGGTGATCATGACCGCCGCGGGCATGGACGCTTGAATGATTGCGGCTTGGCGATCAGGACCAGTCAAGCCAAACAGCGCCGCAATCCCAAATGCCAGGAGCGGCAACACCACCAAACGCAATCCCGCCGCCACACCGACGACCAACGGACGCGCGGGCATTTTGGCGCGTTCCAACTGCATCCCCATCAACAGAATCATGATCGCAAACGCGGCATTATTGAGCAACGTGACCGGTCGCAGAATCGCATCCGGCACGGGAATTTTGGCAAACAAGATGATCGCCGCCACAATGATGGCATAGAAATGCGGCACGCGCAACACACTTTTGAATGCTTGCCGCCAGCCGCTCTTGCCGCTTGATGCCAGCAGAACGCCGACGCTGTACAGCAAAATGACGTGAATCACCAGATACACCGTCGCGCGCGTCAGCGCTTCCTGTCCAAATGCAAACAGGACGAGCGGTAGTCCATAATTCCCGGCATTCGCAAACATCGCCACGGTGACAAACGCGCTCGTCGCCGCGCGATCCAGGCGCAACCCGCGCGCGATGAGCCACGCCAGCAGTCCGGCGATGACAATAACGCAAAACGTAAAACTCGCCATACGTCCAAATTCCACCGGACTGATCGTCGAAGTGACCAGCGTGTTGAAAATCAGCGCGGGCGACAGGATATTAAATGTGAGCGTGGACAAGGTGCGCACATCGGCGCGCGCGTACCGCGCCAACCCAAAACCGAGCGCGGCGATGAGCAAGATTGGCAAAATACTGTTGGCAAAGATCGAAAATAAATTTGTGAATTGCATACATCCTTCAATCGTTGAACGCAGAATGCGCGCGATTATACCGTGAAACCTTGCCGCCCGCAAAAACAAATCGCGTTTGCCAACGCGCCGCATTCCGAGTATAATGGCAAGCGTTCTGACCGAGCAATGATTTTCCTCGGCTCCCTCCCGGTGCCGAGTTTTTTATTGCTACGACCATGGCGGCAGGCGAAAGAGCGGCGCGCACCGCGTTCGTCTGGCGTCTTGCATTAAAGGAGTTTTTATGCCAGTCCGAAATGATTTACGCAACATTGCAATTATCGCGCACGTTGACCACGGCAAAACCACGCTCGTGGATGGCATGTTGAGGCAATCGCACATTTTCCGCGATAACCAGGTCATCGCCGAGCGCGTGATGGACTCGAACGATTTGGAGCGCGAGCGCGGCATTACGATTCTCGCCAAGAACACGGCAATCATTTATCGCGGCACCAAGATCAATATCGTGGACACACCCGGGCACGCCGATTTCGGCGGCGAGGTGGAGCGCGTGCTGAACATGGTGGACGGCGTGCTGTTGTTGGTGGACGCGGTGGATGGACCCATGCCGCAAACGCGTTTTGTTCTGCGCAAGGCGCTGGAACTGGGACATAAAGCGATTGTCGTCATTAATAAAGTGGATCGCCCGAACGCGCGCTTGAACCATGTCGCCAACGCCACCTTTGATCTCTTTATCGATCTGGGCGCAAGCGATGACCAAGCCGAATTTCCGATGGTCTATACGGATGCAATTCGCGGCGTAGCCACACTCGGACCTGGCGAAGTAGGCACCGATTTGCAACCCTTGTTCGAGACGATTGTCAACTATTTGCCCGCGCCCCAGGTTGAACCGGATTCGCCCGCGCAACTCCTCGTCACCACGCTCGGCTATGACGATTACAAGGGCCGCATTGCCATTGGACGTTTGTTCGCGGGGACATTAAAGCCCGCGCAAAATATCATCCGCATCGCACATGATGGCACGCAATCCCCGGGTAAAATCGCCGAGTTGTTTGTCTTTCAGGGTCTGGATCGCGTTCCGGCGCAAGAAGTCCAAGCAGGCGAAATCGTTGCGCTCACCGGCTTGCCAGAAGTGTATATCGGCGAAACCGTTGCCGATGCGCTCGACCCCAAAGCGTTGCCGCCGATCCGCGTTGAAGCGCCGACCGTGCGCATGGCATTCGGCGTCAACACATCGCCGTTCACCGGACGCGAAGGCACATGGAGCACATCGCGCAAATTACGCGAGCGCCTATTCAAGGAATTGGAATCGAATGTGAGTTTGCGCGTGGACGAAACGGAATCCACCGACACGTTCATAGTTTCCGGGCGCGGCGAATTGCATCTCGCGATCTTGATCGAAACGATGCGCCGCGAGGGCTATGAATTCCAAGTCTCCAAACCCGAAGTCATTTTCAAAGAAGAGAACGGGGTCAAGCTCGAACCCGTCGAAGAAGTGTATATCGAAGTCGCGGGCGATTATCTCGGCATCGTGATGGAAATGCTCGGCTCGCGCCGCAGTGATCTCAAAGAGATGCACACGGCGGACGACGGCTCGGTGCATTTGCATTATCTCGTACCCACGCGCGGACTGCTCGGCTTTCGCAGTAAATTTCTCACGGCGACGCGCGGCACCGGCATTATGCACGCGCTCTTTCACGGCTATTTGCCGATGATGGGCGAGATCACGACGCGCGAGCATGGCGCGCTCGTCGTGTGGGAACCAGGCGTGACGACGACGTATGCATTGAACAACGCGGAAGGACGCGGCGTCCTATTTGTCGGTCCCGGCGTCGAAGTGTACGAAGGCATGGTCATTGGCGAGCAAGCGCGCGAAGGCGACATTGCGCTCAACGTCTGCAAAAAGAAACACATGACCAACGTGCGCAGTTCCAATTCCGATTTTTCGATCCAACTGACGCCGCCAATCAACATGAGTCTCGACGAATCGATCGAATATATTTCTGAAGACGAATTGCTCGAAGTCACGCCCAAGAGTTTGCGGATTCGCAAAAAGATTCTCGGCACCGAGAATCGGCACAAGGCAAACACGGCGAAAGACAAAGCCGACGCGCGCGATCTGGAGAATGCGTAAAATAAAATCGGACTGGTTTTGGAAACCGGTCCGATTTTATTTTAGGCGTTTACCAATTTCCGTTCCAGCCACAAGAGCAGAAAAATTCCCAGCATCGCGGTTGCTTGCAACAAACACCAAATGCAATAGGCATGTAGCACAAACGCTTCAATACCGGTGAGGTACGCGGCAAAAAACAAACCGCCGCACGCCATTACAAAGCGCACCGTCGTCAACCAGGCGGGCGCGTGATCTTGAGCGCGCCACGCCCACACCGCGCCAATGCACAAGGCCGCATAGCCCACCAAGCCGAGCGCGGCAACCGGAATCCCTAACAGCGACGCATACGGACTCGCGTTCACCGTCTCACATTCGCCCACGCCGCAAAGAATAACGCCATGCGTCAGTTTGACATACCACAGATACGCCGCGTCGACAATCCCAATCGCCGCAAGCACGGCACCCCAGATTTGCAGTCGGCGCGCGCCGTCAAAAATTTTCATCGCCCGTCTCCGTCGAATTCTAGTTTTCGTTCACGCGCCGCGAGTGTATCACAAAATAAAATCACGCGCAATGTTTCCTGCCGCATTGACAAGACGCGCGCGCCGATTATACTGGCTCTGTATTTTTGTGCAATCCATTCCGCTTGACGAAAGGTATCCGCATGACCAACGTATCCGAATTGAAACAGCGCGCCGTCGCCGCCATTGACGCGATGCGCGCCGAATTGATCGAACTCAGCACCACGATTCACGCCAACCCAGAACTCGCGTTCAAGGAATTCCAAGCCGCCGCGCGCTTGAGCGATACACTCGCGGCGCATGGCTTGAGTGTGACGCGCGGCATCGCCGATCTGGAAACCGCATTTCGCGCCGAAGCGCGCGGCAACGGCGCAGGTCCCACCATTGCATTACTTGCCGAGTACGACGCCTTGCCTGAGATCGGACATGCGTGCGGACACAACATTATCAGCACAAGCGCGGTCGGCGCGGGCATTGCTCTGCAAACCATCATCGGCGAACTGCCCGGGCGCGTCGTCGTCATGGGCACTCCGGCGGAAGAAAGCAGTGGCGGCAAAGTGATCCTGCTGGAACGCGGCGCGTTCCGCGACGTGGACGCGACCATCTGTGTGCATCCCGGCGCGCGCACCATGGTCGCGCGCGGCTCGCTCGCTTCCAATCGTTTGAAAATTGAATTTCGCGGCAAAGCCTCGCACGCCGCCGCCGCGCCGCAAGACGGCATCAATGCGCTCGAAGCAATCATTCAAACATTCGTCAATATCAATAGTTTGCGCTTGCACCTCAAACCGGATGCGCGCGTGCATGGTATTATCACCGATGGCGGCAAAGCGGCAAACATAATCCCCGATTTCGCCGCCGCGTATTTCAGCATCCGCGCCGCCACGCGCGCCTATGCCGACGAAATTTTGGCGCGCGTGATTCAATGCGCGCAAGGCGCTGGCACGGCGACAGGCGCAACCCTGCAAGCCACCGTCATCCCTGGTTATGCGGAAATCATTCCGAATCGCGCGATGGCGCGCGCTTTTGCAGACAATTGGCGCGCGCTCGGCGTTGAGGTGCTTGAGCCGCGCCCCGACGAACGCATGGGTTCTACCGATGTCGGTAATTTGAGCCACGCCCTGCCATCCATCCATCCCTATATCGCGATCGCGCCGGATGGCACGGCGGGACATACGCTTGCGTTCCGTCAAGCCGCGATTTCATCCGCCGGGCACCTGGGTATGCTAAACTCGGCAAAAGCAATTGCGCTGACCACGATTGATTTGCTCAGCGATCCCGGTTTGATGCAACAGGTCAAACAAGAATTTGCCGCGACGGTGAAATAATTGCGCGCCCTGGTTTCGTGAAGAAACCAGGGCGCGGCACATTTCTAAACGGATTGCCAACGCATCACAACAGATTATTCTCCAAGAACGTGAGAAACGCGGCAACCACCTGGGGTTCAAAGTGTTTGCCCGCTTGGGCTTGGAGAAAAGCCTTGACTTGCGTGTCATCCCACGCCGCCCGATACGGGCGATTGGAACGTAGCGCATCCCACACATCCACAATCGCAAAGATGCGCGCCGTGAGCGGAATTTGTTCCGCCTTGAGTTGGCGCGGATACCCCGTGCCGTCCCACTTTTCATGATGGCAATACGGAATGTCGCACGCGGGACGCAGATAGGCAATCGGTGAAAGCAATTCCAGTGCCAAGCGCGGGTGCTGGCGCATCACCTCCCATTCCGCCACCGTAAGCGCGCCGGGCTTGTGCAGAATGTGATCGGGAATACCCATCTTGCCAATATCGTGCAGTAACGCACCGCGGCGAACCTGCACCAACTCTAGATCGTCAATCCCCATCAGGCGCGCCAACTGGACTGTCGTTTCGGTAACCCGTTGCGTATGCCCTTCGGTTTCCTTGTCCCGCAAGTCCAGCGCGCGCGACCAGCCCTCAATCGTCGCGTCATACGCCAGCGACAATTCCAGGTTTGAGCGTTGCAAGTCATTCAAGAGCGAGGCATTGTCAATTGCAATCGCGGCTTGGCCCGCGAGTGCTTGCACATAATCCAGCCATTCCGGATCAGGCGTGAGCGGCGCGCGATGCAAAATTTCCAAGACGCCCAAGACATGCCCCTTGGCAATAAATGGAACCGCGTAATAATCGCGAAAATTTTGCATCTGGAAGGTGACGAGGTAGGGCGACGTGTCCGTCACCTGCAACAAATCGGAAATATGAATCACGCGCCGTTCGACGACCGCTTGGCTGGCAAACCCAGCATCCAGACGGAGCGTGCCTTGGCGCAACATTTCCGCGCGCATCCCGCGTCCGGCAGTGTATTCAAGTACGTGAAGGGTGTGATTGAGCAACCAAATGTTGACCGTATCCACCCGCAATTCACTCACCACATTTTCCAAAAAAATATCGAGGGTGACACGTAAATCAAAACTGCTCGTGATCGCCGAGTCAATCGCGCGGAGTGCCGCGCGCCGCGAGTTCTGCCGAGCGATGAGCTGGTTGGCGCGCATTCGTTCGATGGCATACCGGATCGCGCGCGCGAGCCAGTGACTATCCAGGTGGCTTTTGACCAAATAGTCTTGCGCGCCCGCCTGCACTGCGTCCACGGCGAGGGCTTCGTCGCCTTGACCACTGGTGACGATGACGGGCATATCCGGCGCGGCGCGGCACACCTGGCGCAAAGTTTCCAAGCCCGCGCAATCGGGCAAGGAAAGGTCCAGCAAGATTGCGGCGAACGTGGTGTGCGCGAGCAAGGCTTCGGCATGCGCGAGGTGGGTCACGTGTTTCAACTCGAACGTGTCAGGGCTTGCTTGCGCGGCATTGGCTTCGGCAAGCATTTCGCGCACCAAGCGCGCGTCACCGGGATTGTCTTCGATCAGCAGAATCGGCATCACAGAATTTGCCATACGCTTGAACCTTTCATCCCTTGCTCAATTTGAATCAGAAAACTAGTCGTCCAATTTTCTTGATGTTGCGCGGACACCGCGTGAACCATGCGCGCGCATCTGGCGCGGGCTTGCCAACCCAATGGCGAATTTTAATTTCGCATGGCTGGGAGCGTAAAATAAAATGTGGTCCCCTGGTTGAGCGCGGATTCAACCCAGATGCGTCCACCGTGGCGTTCGACAATTTTTTTACAGATCGCCAAGCCAATGCCTGTGCCAGGATATTCGCTCCGGCTATGTAACCGTTGAAAGAGAATAAAGATGCGTTCGCCAAATTGCGGATCAATGCCGATGCCATTGTCGCGGACGGCGAACGTCCACAGGGCATCGGTGCGCGTCGCCGCAATGTGCACTTGCGGGACTGCCGCGCCATGAAACTTGATCGCATTGCCGATCAAGTTTTGCAACAGTTGCACAATTTGCCCTTCGTCCGCCAAAAGCGTGGGCAATGGCTCGCGCGTAATGACCGCATGAGATTCCTCCAGCGCAATTTGCAAATTTGTCAACGCCGCATCGAGTGCGGCATCGCACGCGATCGGCGTAAAGGGCTTGCCGCGCGTGCCCACGCGCGAGAACAGCAACAAGTCATTGATCAACCGTTGCATCCGCATTGCGCCGTCTACGGCATAGCCAATAAATTCGTCGGCGTCCGCATCCAACTTGCCACTATAACGCCGCTGGAGCAATTGCACATAGCTCGATACCATCCGCAGAGGTTCTTGCAAATCATGCGAAGCCACATACGCAAATTGTTCCAGCTCAGCATTCGACCGCGCGAGATCGGCGGCGCGTTGCGCCAACTCTTCTTCCGCGCGTTTGCGATCCGTGATGTCGCGGGAAACCCAGATCACTTGATCGGCTAGCATCGGTGCCACAATACTGGCAAACCAAAATGTTTGATTGGCAAGCAAGACAGCGTATTCCACGTTGACGGGTTGCCTCGTCTCCAATGCTTGCTGGATACGCGCGAATAATTCCGCCGCTTGGTCCGGCGGATAGACCTCCGCCAACGTTTTGCCGATCAGTGAAGCGGGACGCTTTTGCAATGGCGGCGGATTCGTTGGCGCAATTTTGAGACAGCGGCCTTGCGCATCCAGGACTAGAATGGTATCCGTCATTGCGGCAAAGAGCGCGCGCAGTTCGGCTTCTGACGCTTGCAACGCCGCCGTACGTTCAGCCACCCGTTGTTCCAATTCAGTTGCATACGCGCGGAGTTGCGTTTCCTTGAGTGAGAGTGACGTTGCCATCGCATTAAACTCACTCGCCAGCGCGCCCAACTCATCGCGCGAAGTGATCGGCAGACGTACATTCAATTCGCCTTGACCAAAGCGCGCCGCGCCTGCTTGCAAACGCCGCACCGGGCGCGTAATGGTTTGCGCCAAGCCCCCGGCAATCACCGAAGCCAACACCAGCGCAACCACGCTGATCAGAACCATCGTTCCCATCAACGCATTGGCGGGCGCAAACGCTTCGGCTTGATCAAGCTTGACGATCAAGCACAGGTCGCGTGCCGGCATCCACCGATAGGCGACAATGGTTGGCACGCCGCGATAATCATTCGCCAACACTGTCCCGGTATCTTGCGTGAGACACCGGTTGACTGATTCCGTCGACATCGGTTTTTGCAGGTCGGCGGGATTGGTCAACAAACGGGGTTGCGTAATCATCTGCCGGGTCGAGTTGACCAGAAACGCATCGTCCGTCTCAAATTCGCCCGTCCGCCGGGTAATAATCGTTTCCATTTGGGCGATGTTAATCCGCCCTGCCAACACGCCCAGCAGTCGCCCATCCACAGCGCGCAACGGCGCGGCGATCATCATCACGGTCGTTTGCGCTTGGGAATCATAGTATGGAGCTTGGATATAGGGGCCAAAGGTGCCGTTGGTAAAATAGAGTTGCTCGCTTGCAGAGTTGCCTTCGGCGCTTGGCTCTGTTGCCGCCATAACCTGGGCTTGCCCGGCTTGAATAAAAAACAAAGTCAGGTAACGATGCCCCAAACCCGTCCAGGGAATCAATTCTGCCACGAGGTGGTCGTGCGCCGTGTGCGCGACAGATGAGTTTGACGGCGCGGCAACCAGATCGGCGGCAACATCGCGGACAGTCGGCGACGCGGCAAGCGTGGCGATTTCTAACAAGCCTTCATTGACCCAAGCATCGAACGCGGCTTCTTTTTCCGTGCGCACCGAAATCAGCGTTGCGAACGTTGCGTTCGTCAAAGCTTCTCGCCCGTTGAGATAGGACAAGACGCCGACGCTCAAGAGGAGCGACGCGGCAAACGCGACAAAGACCAAGGTTAATTTGAAAGCCAGGTTTAATTGTAAGCGCATGGTTTTAGTTGACGCTTTATTTGGTTAACGCCTTGATCAGCCCGCTATCGTCCACGGCCTGGACGAATGAATTGTCAATGACATCCGCCACACGGATCCCTTTTGCCATGGCCGCTTTAGATTCCACCAGATTCATTTGCATACCGGCTTCGGTGACATAGGGGGCACGTTGCAGGATGCTCTGCGTCATCTGCGTATAGATGGTTTCCACGTACTCGGCATCGTCGGATTTGACATACTTGATGAGGATTTTTTTGATCGGGTCATGGTTTTTTGGATCGAGGTAAAACGCTGTCGCTTGCACCACACTCTTGGTAAACGCGCGGATGACCTGGGGTTGTTGGTTGAGATAGGCACGGTTGACCACCACGCCTTCAGTTTGATACGGAATTGAGACATTCCACAAACTTGCCATTAGACTCAAGCCCAGCCGTTTGGCTTTGATGGTATTAAAGGGACTCAGAACCGTCGCATCAATTTGCCTGGTTTGCAACGCCGAGAGCCGATCCTCTTCGTTGCCAATTGGAACCAGCGTGACATCGCGATCCGGGTCAAGGTTGAATATTTGCGTCAGCGCGTAACGGGCGGCGGTGGCGGAAGCGCCAGGGCCAGCGGCAACGCCAACCCGCTTGCCTTGGAGGTCGCGGCCCTGCGTGATTTGCGGTTGCACAATGAAATCATAGTACAGTGTATTATTCAAACCCAGGATCATGACCAAATCCGCGCCATCCGCCTCCGCCGCCAGCATCGCGGGGGGACCAGCCAAAGCAAATTCGATTTTGCCTTGACGCAGATCTTGGATCGCCGCATCCGCACTACGATAGGACGTAATCGCCGTCACTTCGAGACCGTTCTGTTGAAAAAAACCGGACTCGTAGGCAACCGACACAGGTGAGATGCCCGAATTGAGACCGGTATAGCCCAGCCGGATTTTCGCGATTGGGTCAGCCGTCGCTGTGGGCAATGGCATGGCACATGCCACAAGCGCAAGCCAGAGCAAACTGGTCAA
This sequence comes from Chloroflexota bacterium, assembly GCA_037440365.1. Lineage (GTDB taxonomy): Bacteria > Chloroflexota > Anaerolineae > UBA4142 > UBA4142 > JBBIUF01. Next base: position 65,971 of record JBBIUF010000008.1, on the reverse strand, counting down.
CACTGACAAGTGGCGATTCATTTTGATTCTCCCGAGATCGGGAACGCCGCGCCTGGTTAATGGTTCTCTTCCTGCGGCAGTTTCACAATCTCGAACCAAAATTCCTTGATCGATTTGACGACCACAATAAATTGTTCTAGGTCAACGGGCTTTGAAATATAGGCGTTCGCGTGCAGATCATAGCTTTTAACAATATCCTGCTCGGCTTGCGACGTGGTCAGCACAATCACCGGAATCCGCCGCAACACGGGATCGGCTTTGATCTCGGCAAGCACCTCCCGCCCATCTTTCTTGGGCAAATTCAAGTCCAGCAAGATCACGTCAGGGTGAGCCATATTGGCATACCGTCCCTCGCGGCGCAAGAATGCCAATGCCTCAACGCCGTCACCCACCACAGACACATTGTTCCGCACTTTGGCGTCGCGCAATGCCTCGCGCGTCAAGCGCACATCGCCGGGATTGTCTTCAACCATCAAAATTTCAATCGTTTTTTTGAGTTGACTGCTCATTTGTCTTTTGCCTCCTCGCGGAACGGCGATCCACGCCGTTACTCCAATAGTTGGGATTGTACAAGCGGATCGCATCCATGTCAATAAAACTTGTTGCGTAAATACGCATTTTACGCGCCTAATTCGCCTTTACCTAACCTTAACCTTGGCCTTAACCAACATTAACCACAAACTCCTTAAAATCGAATACACTAGACGCATATACAGTCCTGCGCGTAACCATCCCCTTGACAAATTTGCGCATGGGTTGAGATAAGGAGTTGAGCATGAAACAATTTTTTGCAATGACCGCGGGCGTCTTGGTCACCGCTTTTGTTGGCTTGGGCATGTTAGCGATCGGCGTCAGCGCCGCGACAAATCAAGATCGCGCGCCCCTGAATAACGCACCCGCCGATAATGTCGCAAACCCCAGCGATTTGAACGCGCCGATCAACAGCCAAATTACGCAATACCAAGATCGCGAAAAACAATACCAAGCCCAGCTTGATCAAAGCAACGCCCAAATTCAACAATTGAAAAATACGGTCAGCCAATATCAAAGCCGGGAACAGCAATATCAAACCCAGTTAGCCCAGGCAAACGCCCAAGCCCAACAATACTTGGATGTGCTGAGCGAACTCCAACGGCGCGGACTCATTCGGATTCAGAACGACGGCACAGTGCAACTGTTGCGGGGAGGACGCTAATGAAGTATTTGCAACCTAGTCTACGCCTGTTAATTTTGATCGGCAGTCTCGGCAGTTTTGCCTCCGGCTGGGCATTGCTCGCGCACGCGGGTAAACCCAGCTCGGCGGAACCAGCTCCAGCGGAGCTAGCGCCGTTACCCACGTTAGCGCCGTTAAATTTTTCGAATAATCAAGCACCCACCGGGTTACAACCCTTGTCGCCGTTGCCGCCCGTGCCGCAAGCCCAAGCGCCCCGGATGCGCCTGCGCACCCGGAGTTCGTAATGCAAACGCTTGAATTCCGCGCCATGAATACCGAAATTGTTTTGGCGGCGGAAGGCGAGCCAGATATGCTCAAGCGCGGATTTGCGCAAGCGCAAGCATTCATCTATTCTGCTGAAAGCCGGTTCTCACGGTTTAGTGAAACGAGCGAACTTGCCGCGCTCAATCGTTCGGCGGGCGCATGGGTCAGTGTGTCGGACGATCTGTTCGACCTGGTTTCGGATGCGCGCGCCTATTTCGATCAGACTCGGGGCTTGTTCGATCCAACCATTCTTGACGCATTGGAATTGGCTGGATACGATCAAAGCATGGACCGGCTCAAGACGCAAGGCGCACGCGCACCGCGTCCCGCGCCTAATCGCCTTTTGCACGACTTTCGCGCCGTCGCGTTCGATGACACGCGCCACGCAATCCAACTCACCCCGGGTATGCGGCTCGATCTCGGCGGCATCGCCAAGGGCTGGATCGCGGAATCTGCCGCACTGCTCTTGGCGGATTATGCGGAGGCGTGCGCAGTGAACGCCGGCGGCGATCTGTTTGCGCTTGGCACGCCGCGCGGCGCAACGGATTGGGAAATAGAGTTGGAAGATCCACGCGATCCGAATATCACGCTGACCGTGATCCACATCCAATCCGGCGCGGTGGCAACGTCATCCATCACCAAACGCCGCTGGCAAATGGGCGCACAATGGCAGCACCATTTGATCGATCCGCGTCACAGCGCGCCGGCGGAAACGGACTGGCTATGCGTCACGGCGCTTGCGCCACACGCGGCAACCGCCGAAGTTTTTGCGAAAGCCTTGTTGATCGCCGGTTCGGCCCAAGCGCACGCACTTGCCGCGCCGCGCGACGATCTAGTATTTATTGCCGTAGACCGCGCGGGCAAACTATGGGGCTCGCCGCGCGCCAAGGAGTTTGTGCATGTCGGACTTTGAAATCAAGATCGTATGGCTGAGTGTCATTGGCGCGGCGCTCGGATTGATCGGCGGGATCATCCTGCTTGCGCTGTTTATACCTGGCATGCCGTTGGTGGCATTGTTCAGCCGTCTGTTGAACGGCTTGTTCGCACTTGACACCGTGCAATCCTTTTGGTATGTTACACGCGCGGCGGGCTTGATTGCATACTTGCTCTTGTGGCTTTCAACGGCGTGGGGTCTCGCCGTATCGAGCAAGATCTTTGATGCGTTGCTCCACCGCGCGGTCACGTATGATCTGCATCAATTTATTTCGCTCCTCGCGATTGGCTTTGCCGTGTTGCATGTCGTCGTGTTATTGGGCGATCAGTATTTGCCCTTTTCTATCGCCGCGCTCGTCATTCCGTTTATCGCGCCCTATCGCCCCATCTGGGTCGGCATCGGCATCATCGGATTTGATCTGACCGTGCTCGTCACTGTAACCTTTTATCTGCGCCGCTGGATCGGGCAAAAAACATTTCGCGTGATCCATTTATTGAGCTTTCTCGCATATGCGGGCGTGACCGTACATGGCTTGCTGTCAGGAACTGATTCCGCGCTCGTGACAACACAAGTGATGTATGCCGCAAGCGCGTTGGTCATTGTGTTTCTCACCGTCTATTGGCTCGCACTGGTCGCACAAAATAAATTTTCGCAACACCCGGTTCAAACCAATCCCAGCTACCGAGGCCGCTAATGCCATCTCGTCGATCCAAAGTTCAGCGCGCGCCCAGTCTATTCGCGCGGTTACGCGCCGTCCAAGGTTGGAAGCGCAATGCGCTCATTGCCGCCGCCGCCATTGGCGCACTCGCGCTCGTCGGGTTTGTCGGCGGCACCGCGTATTCCATCGATCAAGAAAATCACGATGCCTTTTGCGCATCGTGCCACACCCAACCCGAAACGCAGTACTATCAACAATCGCTTGCCACAACCAGCCTTGCCACGCTGGCCGCGTTTCACGCGCAGAAAAACGTGCGGTGCATTGATTGTCACAGTGGCGGCGGCCCATTCGGACGTGCCGCTGGGCTAACCCAGGGCGCGGTGGATTTGCTGGCGTACCAAAGCGGCCATTATCACACGCCAGCGGTCACGCTATCTAAACTGGGCGATGATTCCTGTCTCAAATGTCACGCCAACGTCACGGCGAACAGCGGATTCAATAATCACTTTCATGCCTTTCTATCACGCTGGCAAGCCGTGGATACGAACGCGGCGCACTGCGTTGATTGTCACACCGCGCATCCCACCACCGGCGATCCTACGCAACAATTTTTGCAAGTGCAATCCGTTCAAACGATCTGCGGCAATTGCCATCGCACGTTGGCGCAATAATTCGCGGCACTGAAAACACACGCGCGTCCGCTAAAATGGACGCGCGTGTGTTTTGCTTCTCTTCGAAACCAGGTTAATCGAATCCGTTTTGCGCAATGACGTTGGCATACCAACGCGCGCTGGCTTTGGGAATACGTTTCTGCGTAGCGTAATCCGTCCACACAATGCCGAACCGTTGCGTGTATCCGTGGCCCCATTCAAAATTGTCCATCAGCGACCACACAAAATATCCGGCGAGCGGCACACCAACCTGGATCGCGCGTTGTGCCGCGCGGAAATGTGCGCGCAAATAATTGAGCCGCCGTTGATCGTTCACCTCGCCCTGCGCGTCAGGCGCGTCCGAGTAGCTTGCGCCGTTCTCAGTGACGAACAATTGCGCGGGACGATATTCAAAATTCAGGCGACACAAAACTTGGTACAAACCATCGGGATACACTTCCCAATTCATTTCGGTGTACTCTGACTCTGCAACCGGCACATGCGTTGGATGCGGCGTCCCGTCGGGCGCAGTCCCTTGCCGGACAAACGAGCGAAAATAATAATTAATACCGAGAAAATCGGTGGGCGTCGCAATCGCGGCAAGATCACCCGGTTGCACAAAATCCAGGCCGCGCGGTAGAAAACCTGCGCGCGTGTATTGCGCGACCAGGTCCGCCGGATAGTGGCGTCCGTAGAGCGGATCGAGAAACCAGCGTTGGATATGTCCTTCCAACTGCCGACACGCATCCGCGTCCGCCGCGCTGGTTGACGCAGGCATGGCGTGCGTAACGTTGAGCGTAATCCCCACGCGCGCGTTGGCGCTGTTGCGCCGAATCACCGGCACAGCCCAGCCGTGCGACAAGAGCAAGTGATGACTCACCGTCAACGCGCTCGTCCAGTCTGTCAGCCCCGGCGCATGCACGCCAATCTGATGCCCCATGAACGCGGCGACATACGGCTCGTTATGCGTAATCCAATGCGTGACGCGGTCGCCGAGCGCGCGGCTCACCACATCGGCATACTCGACAAACGCCTGGGCCGTGTCGCGCGCAACCCAACCGCCCGCATCCTGCAACGCTTGCGGCAAATCCCAGTGATAGAGCGTGACATACGGCGTAATGTTTGCCGCGAGCAATTCATCCACCAGGCGGCTGTAAAAATCCAACCCAGCTGGATTCACCACGCCGCGTCCATTTGGCAATATGCGGGGCCACGCAATCGAGAAACGATACGCGCGCATTTTCAAGTCGCGCATCAGCGTCACATCTTCGCGCCAGCGATGATAGTGATCGCACGCCACGTCGCCGTTGCTGGCATCCTTGATTTTCCCCGGCGTATGCGCGAACCGATCCCAGATCGATTCGCCCTTGCCGTCCTCGTTCCACGCGCCTTCGATTTGATACGATGCGGTTGCGGTGCCCCAAACAAAATCAGTTGGAAATGTTATGTGGTCGCTCATTGATTTTTTTCGCTCCAGAGTTCTTGCGCCAACGCGGCGACCTGTTGGCGGTGCGCGGCAGTGAGCGGCAGGCGCGGCGAATTCTCAATCGTCGTGTCCAAGTTTTCGACAATCAGCACCACCGCGTCCTGGCTGAGGGCGTGCGTATGCCACACGCCGCGCTTGACGTTGTACAGTTTCAGCGGCATCAAGTCCTGCGCGTAAACGTGCGTGACCGTTTGATCACCAGCGCCGAGGAACAAGATGCACCGACCCTGCAACAAGACAAACACTTCGTCCGTTTCATGATGACGTTGCCAATTGTCCAAACGTTCGGGCAACAATTCGTCAATGAAACGCAAGATCGCGACGCGCCATGCGCCGTAATCAATCAACGGTTGATACCCCGTGCCAGCGTACTCGCGAATTTCAAGCAACTGTTCAGAAATCATGTCCTTGTCCTTTAATTCAAAATAACGTCGAGCGCATGGAGCGCATCGGTAGACAATGCCATCAGCCTTGCGCGCGGCAACACAATTGTATCCGATGTGCGTGCCAACGCAACTGGCTCACCGTCCAGGCGCACCGCGTGAATCTGATACGCGCCGTAATCCAAGCGCGCCGCATTGTGAAACGTGATGCGCCAGCGCCTGCCCGCAAACCAGGTCTCGATGTAAGCTTGCCCCGCCGCGTCAAATTGTTCGCGCACGAGTTTAGGCGCCAGCACCAGATCGCCGCGCTGTCCCTTGACGCCGAACGCTTCGGTGAGCAATGTGAGCAACAGCCAGCTCGCCGAGCCGGTGAGATACGGATACGCGCCGCGTCCCTGATCGTCAATATATTCTGGGATGCCTGGGTAAATATGACTGACCGGAAAATTTTGACAGTGCTGGTAAATTGTATCCAGGACGCGAAACCCTTCGCGCACCATGCCGCGTCGGTAGAGCGCGTTGGCGTACATCACCGCCATGTGGCTAAACATCGCGCCGTTTTCTTTTGTGCCGTACGCAAAACCAAAACACCGACCCAGGTTCAGTTTCACTTCGCCGAAATCCGTGTTCAGGCGCACGCCGCCCACACGCGAATCAAACAAGTAGCGATTGACAGAGCGCACCAGCTCGCGCGCTTGAGCGTCGGTGGCAACACCGCCCATCAGCGAAAAGACCTGCCCGGTCAGGATCAGCCGCACGCCGTTTGCGTGATCGCCTTCCACACGCGCGCCATCGTCGTCGTAATAACTATTGAACCACGAAAATCCTTCGCGGTTGGTGAGCCATTCTTGCGCGCGTAAATGCGCGAACAGCCAATCCGCTTTGACATCTAGATCGCGCGCTAGATCGCGCGCCGCGATCTGCACCTGTTTGCCGGACACGGTATGCCTGCACCGCTCCAAATAATCGCGCAGACGCGCTTGCTTGTCTACTGGGCTTGCATAATCTACAGGTGCATTCAACGTGTCGAGCAACAACACCAGTTCTTCGGCAAGCACCAGGTCAGTCACGTCGCGTTGCGCCAGTTCGCGCACCACCCGCGCCAGATCGCGCAGATTACTCGCATAGAGCGCGGTGAACGCCACGCTCTCGCCGCGCTGGGATGCCATGTCCATACCGTCATTCCAATCGGCATCTTCGAGTTTGAGATTATTATGCTCGCCGACATTGAAAAACACGGTGAGGTGTTGCACGAGCAAATGCTCCAGCACCGTGCCGCGATAGATGTCGCCGCGCGCGGTTTTGAGTTGCGTGCCTTGGGCGGGACTCCACGCCGCATCTACACCGCGCGACCGAAAATGATGCTGATCCTTGAAATACGTTTGCGCGCGCAACAAAAAATCGAAAGCGCCGGTTTGGTCAAGATATAGTTGGGTTGTGAGCCAGGGCCACGCGCCGTGATCCATCCAGATGCGCGCAATGTTGTTACGGTCCGCCAGAAACTCGCCCGGCGCAGACCCGACAATCGTCGCGTTACTGCCATCGCCGCGGACGCCCGCAAAATAACTGAACAGCAAAGCGGGAACGCGCTCCGGATCGAGCATCAGCAAAGCCAAACAATCCTGCCACAGATCGCGCCAACCGCGCCCGCCGCGTCCGTAATCGTGATACGGCAAAAACGAATTGCCGATCCATTGCCGCAAAATCGGTTGCACGGTGACCCAGCGTAGCCAGCGCTCCTGGTTTGCATCCGCCGTGTGAAACGTCAGCGCGGACAATTTATTCTGCCAATCGTCTTGTGTGCGCCGCATCCAATCGGCAAACTGGGTCTTGCCGCCATACGTCGCCACCAGCCGCGCCGCGTCTGCCGCGTCACCCAGAATCGCCAAGATCACGACATACGTTTTGGCTTGACCTGGTTGCAGAGTCGTCGTTTGAAAACGCAACGCGCCCATTGCTTCGCCGCCCGCAAAAGTGCGCCCGGCAGAATACCACACCACCGTCGGTTCAAAAATTGCTTGCGGCATTTCAAGATTGCCGTTGCGTCCAACAAACTCTGCGGCGAGCGGACAAAAATCGCGCGGCGCGATGCCATCCGCTTCAGCCCCCAGAACGCCATACGTCACCGAATTGGAATGATGCCCGCGTTCGTCGAATGACAGCGTGGGACGCACCAGCACGCCCGACGGATGCAACGTCATGCGATGCAACAACGAGGTCACGTGCCGATGATCGCGAAGATTGTCGGCGGAGCGTCCATAGATCGGAATTGCCGCAATCGGCGTGAGCGTCAGCGGCGCGTCCGTCACATTTGTCACCGTAACTTGCATCAACTCGACGTGATCCGCGCTTGCTGGAACCAGGTTGACAATCTCGGCGCGTAAACCGATCCGCGCTGACTCGCGCGTAACCTTGTGCCACAGAAAACCCGCTTGCAACGTCACGCGCTCCGGCGCGTCAGCCCGTTGCGCGATCTGCGCCGCCGAGTTGCCAGTGGCCGACCACGCCCCTTTACCTTCAAGCACAAACCAAAAATTTCGTCCGGCGCGCGCATTGTGCAAATCGTCAACCGCAACCGGCATCGTCAAAAAATGATTCTGATCGGTTTTGCTATCGCCTTGCAACCCAGGTGTAATCGCCGAGATCATCCCGGCTTGATTCACCAATGGAAAATACAGTGCATCGCTGGTCGGCGGATCGTTCATTTCGAACGTACCGATGGCGTCAATAAATTGCCAATTGGAATTCATGCCTTGTCCTCATCAAAAAACAGTTCAAGCGTTTGAGCGCGCCCCGCGCGCACCAGCGCCACATCTGCGCCGCGCAGAACGCCGTCCGCGCATTTCACCACGCGCCCATCGTCAAACGTCGCGACGAGCAAACCCGGGGTTGCCGCATGCGCGCCAAAGGTGTCCGCGCGCGCCGGGTTGTGATACGTCACGGTCGTGTGGGTCAAAAACTGAAATGTCACTTGACCGGTGCAATCAAACCACGCGCCCGGCAACGTTGGTTTCAGTTCAAGCGACAATATGCCCTCGCGCCACACGAACGGGCGCGCGCCCGCAAACATCCGGTTCCACAGATCGAGAAATTCGGCGGTCGAGCCGGACAACCGCGCGACAAACCCGCGTCCATGCAACCCAGGATCGGGATGCGCGCTACTGACGATGAACGACGAATTTTCCAGCAGACTGCGCCCATAGATTTCCGGATCGAGAAAGGGCGGCAGAATGTTTTGCAGATCGGCATAGTATTCGTCAACCAACCCGGCTTGAAACATTGCCAGCAGATATTTGAACGTCATGTGCATCCAGATCGATTCGTTCTCCAACCAGCCGGGCGTGAACGCGCGCGCGCGTCCGATCTCGGGCGGCTCGGCGGCGAGCGACGCATTGACCTTGTACGTCTTGAGCGCGGGGTCAAACAAATTGCTAGCGCGCACACGCGCGTAAAGATCGCGCGCGGTTTCGCGGTCCGGCACAATTTTCAGGTATCGCACCACGCCTTCGAGAAAAAGCGGAAGCGCGCGCATGGAAAATTTTTGCGCGCGCACGAGCGGGTATCCGTTGGCATCCCGGCGCGCACACCCCAGGTCGTCCATTTGCGTTTCAAACGCCGCGACGTTAAACACAAAATACGTTGGCGGCAACCCCTGGTTGAATTCGAGCGCGCGCGCCATGCCCGCGTCCAATTTGGCGAGCCAGGCATTGCCCATGCGCGCCAAATCAACAAAGCTCAATGAGGTCGTGCGCCCGTCCAAGCCCAAGCGCGTTTGCGCGCGATACGTTTCGCGCGCCGTGGCAAGCGCATCCCACAACGCAAAATCGCGCGCCGCGTCAGTCGCGTGATGATAACGTTCCAACGCGGCGTTGATCTGCGCGATCAATTCCGCAACTTCGATCGGCAGATCGAGCGCGCGGGTTTCAGCGCGCACAAATGTGTCGCGCACCAAGCGCAACAGCCGCACAAGTTCGCACGTTTCCGGAAACGATGAACCGAACATACCGGGCAAGCCATTGAGCGCGTCGTACCAACCGGGTTTGCCCGCTTCCATCTCAATCCCCATGCCCCACGGATCGAGCGTGGCAAATTTGATCGCCGCGAGCGCAACCAGCTTGCCCAACAACGTCGTCCGAAAAATTTCGCCGTGTCCGTGCGCGGCGCGCACCACGTTGGGCGCATCGGCGCGGGCGGCAATACGCGCGGCGTGTTCCACGTCATACGTCAGCGCATTGAGTTGACGCGGCGTCCCATTGACCAAGACATATTTTTCCGCGCGCGGTTGAACATGGACCGCGCTAGCGTAAAACGTATAGGTCGCATCCAACCATAACGCATCGCGCCGATCAGGATAGATCGCGAGATACGCTTCGAGCAAATCCAGGTTGTATGTCCAATGATCAACCCAGTAACCTTCACCGTGTGTCGCCGCAAAATACGACTCGGATGCCGCGAGAACGCGCGCGAGGAATTCATCGGCATTAGTGTCCAACACAATCGCATGATCCGCGATGAATTTGAGCAATTGCCCCGGCGTAAACTCGCGCGTGAAAAAATCGGCGAGCGCGGCGGGCGCGTGAATCCGAGCTGGCTCGCGCAACAAGAAACGATTGCCTTGAACGATCAGTGGATTATATCCATCGGTTTGCACGAGATTTATAAACGCGCGAATGTTGAGATCGCCAACGCGCGGATTAAACCGCACATCATCCCGCCGATTCTGATTCGTGTCGCGATAATTGCCGTTGCCTTGCGAGTACGGTTCGGCGGCGACATAGAACGCATTGTAATCACGTTCCAGGTCGCCGTGCTTGCGTGAATAAATGTGATACACCGTGTCGCCGAAAAATTGCGGCACGCCGCCGCGCAACACATTGTCGAGATACGTTTGGCGGCAATAGGCATCAAACAGCGGCAACGCTGTGTGCGTTGCGACCGCATCGGTGAGTGTTTGCACGAGCGCATTCGCTTCGGCGCGTTTCGCCTCGAGATAACCTGGTTGCATCAGGCGCGGCGCGGCGGCGTTGATGATTTCGACGCGGCGCGTTTGCCCCACCACCGCGCGCAAGGTCAACCGGTGACCCGGCGCAAGCGCAAACGGCACGCCGAAAAATCCGCACGGCGTTTGGTTCGCGGTCTGTTGTGGACGCGCGAGCAATTCAGCCAGCGGCGCGCGCAAAAATTCATCGGGCTGGGTCCGCGTGGTGTTTTGCCCAAAGACGATGGCGGGATCGGCAATGGGCGTGAGAAGCTGATCTGAATTTTCGATAAACGCCAAATAAAAATTTCCCGCGGCGATAGTTTCAACCTGGGGCGCATCGTCCAGTGACGCGCGCACGCGGTAAAACGGAATGCGTTGTTCGCGGTTGAACACATCCATCCACGCTTCCGCCGTGCGTGACATGTTTTTGAGCAGAGTGTCACTCAGCCCGAACGGCACGATACTCGGCAAACCATCCAGCATTTCGCCAGTAAGCGTTTCCGTCGAAATATTTTCCAGCGTGACCTGACGCACGAGTGCGGCAAAATTTTCATTCGGCAAAATAAAATATGCCACCGTCGCGCGCACGCCGTTCCATTCTTCGCGCAGTTCCAATTCGTTCGGCGCAATGCGCATTGTTTGCGCCCGCGCCATGCGCGCCGGCGCGAATGGTTCAGCGTACGTCACCGCATCGCCGCGCCGAATTTTGAGAAAAGTGCGAAAGCCATTCAACGCAACCTGGGCATACGCCTTGTTCGCCGGTTGATATTCTACAATTGCGCGATCCTTGCTTTCGACGCCAAAACTCGCGATCGCTTGGCCGCGATTGACATAGAACGCCCAGAGCGGAATACCGTGCGTGCCGGCGATACCAGGGAGAAAACTGGCGCAGGGCGGACGCACAGAAAAATTTTCAATCACCCAATGCTTGGACTCGTCAAAATGCGATTGCATTATTGCCCCATCCGCACATCAACGCGATGCGTGGCGCCATCCGTAAAAAGCGGCACAACCGTGCCGCTGATCGCGTTGCCGTCAACCTGGATCGCGCGCACGCCCGCGCAGAGATGATCCGGGTTGCTAACGCGAATGTCATACGTCGCACCGCGAAACTGACGCGTCGCGCGAAAACCATCCCAGGTTTGCGGAATACAGGGAGCGATGTGCAAACCGTTGAACGTCGCGCGGATTCCCAAAATCCATTGCGTTGCCGCAACATACGTCCATGCCGCCGTGCCGGTGAGCCACGCATTGCGCGCGTGACCAAAATCAGGATGCGTTGGACCGCAGATATTTTGCGGATACACATACGGCTCGACGGCATACTGTTCCGAGTCCTGGCGCGCCAACGGCAAAATTTGGCGATAGTATTGGTATGCCAGATCGCCCAAGCCCAATTGCGCGGCGGCGATCATTGCCCAGGTATTCGCGTGACAAAAAATCCCGCCATTCTCTTTTGCGCCAGGCGGGTACGTCGCCGTGCCACGCACCCGCTCATTGCCGCGCGTGTACGGTGGATCCATTAGCGCGATGCCAAAGGGCGTATTGAGCCGCGTGTGCAAACTTGCCATCGCTTGATGCGCGCGCGCCGCATCCGCCACCTCGCCGATCACCGACCACGCTTGCGGCAACAAATTGATCTGATGTTCGCACTCGCTGGCAACGCCTACCGGCAAGCCCGCATCGTCGAATGCGCGCGTGTACCATGCGCCATCCCACGCCACGCGATTGACGATCTCGGTCATTTCATTTTTCAACGCGCGATAGGTTTCTGCTTCACCGATTTTGCCAAGATGATCAGATAACTCAGCCAAATCGAGCAGAGCGCGGCAGAATTGCATCGCGCACCAAACGCTTTCCGCTTTGCCGCTTCCATGATCGAGATTCAGCGTATCGTCCCAATCGGAAAAACCTGCGCGGGGCAAACCGTGCGGTCCGCGATGCGCGCGTGTGAATTCGATCGCGCGCACGAGATGTCGCTCAATCGAATCGTCCGCGCCGTCGGCATACGCGATGCGCTGATCGAGAAACGCAAAATCGCCTGTCTCGCGCACATAGGCGAGCGTTCCGATGACGAGCCACAGATGATCATCACAAAACCATTGCGGATCCGTTGGATATTCCGCCGCCAACCCAGGTCCGCCTTCGCCCGTTAGCGGAAAAACTTGATGCCAGGTATGCCCATCGTTGAATTGCAACCGCCATAGCATCGCCAAATTTTCACGCGCGCGCTCGGGCGCGCTCTGCACCGTTGCCAGCGCATCTTGCGCCGAATCGCGCGTGCCCATTCCGCGTCCCACACCCGTTTCGTATGCCGACACAAACCGCGACCAGTACAGCGTGGTGCGGCATTGGATCGGATTCCACACATTGAGCATCGCGTTAGTGTCCGCATCGGGTGTGGTAACCGTCAGCGAGCCAAGATAGCGATCCCAGTCGGCGCGCAGATCGGCGAACGCGGCTTGCACCTGGTTCGATTTTTGATAGCGCGCGCGTGTGGGCGCGATCTGGCTTGGCTCGTCGGTGACGCCAAGGATAAAGACGATTTCCTTTTCCTGTCCTGGTTTCAACGTAAACGTATGACACAGCGACCCGATGTTATTACCGCGCGCGGCTTGCGTGTTGCGCGGCTTGCCTGTTTCGACAACGGTCGGATTTGCGAGATCGCGGTACGCGCCGACAAACGTTTCGCGGTCGCTATCAAAACCCGTGACGCGCACGTTGCTCGCAAAAAACGTCGTGGTTGGGCGAAACTGGGTCGTTGTCAATAGCGTGTCCTGTTCAAACCGCGTATGCACAATATGTTGCGCCCAATCCAAGTTATTTTGATCGTTCAGCGCATCCCAAAAACAAAACTCGGCATACGTGAACGAACGCAAGCGGCGCGGACGGCGCGAATTATTTTTCACGCGCATGATCCACAACTCGCAGGGCGCACAATCGGCAGAATCATTCAGCGGCACAAAATACAACAGCGTCGCTTTAATGCCGCGATAGGCGCTGGTGATGCGCGTATAACCCGCCCCATGCCGACATTCGTAGGCGTCGAGTTGGCGCGCGACAACCGGTTGCCACGTCGGCGACCAAAACTCGCCAGTCGTTTGATCGCGCAGGTAAACGTACCGTCCCGGTTGATCAAGCGGCAACGCATTATAACGATAGCGCATGACGCGGCGATTACGCGGATCGCGGTCGAATGAAAATCCGCCCGCTGTGTTGGAAATAATGCCGCCATAACCACCCGCGCCCAGGTAATTGATCCAGGGTGTAGGCGTGTCGGGGCGCGTGATGACATACTCACGCGCCGCCGCGTCATAATAGCCCAAACGATTGGAAAGGGTTTGGCGTTTCGGCATGGTCAATTTGCCACAAGCGTAATGGTTTGATGCGCGCGAATATCGCGCGAGGAACTGCCAACCCGAATTTCAAACTCGCCTGGTTCGACCACCCAACGCTTGGCATAGGGATCGTAGAACGCAAACGCGCGCTCGTCGAGCGTGAACTCGACCATTTGCGTTGCGCCGGGCGCAAGCGCGATCTTGGCAAAGCGTTTCAATTCTTGCGGCGGGCGCGGCAAGGTTGCCTGCACATCGCGCACATAGACTTGGACCACTTCTTGTCCGGCAACCGCGCCCGTATTCTGAACCGTGATCGCGACATGAACCAGCTCGCCGATCCGCGCTTGCGCCGCGACGCGTAGATCGCGATAAGCGAACGTGGTGTACGACAAGCCATGCCCAAACGGAAACAGCGGGGCAAGGTCGCGCGCATCGTACCACCGATATCCGACAAACACGCCTTCGCCATATATTTGTTCGCGCGTGCCAGGATAGTGCGTGAACGCGGGCGTGTCTTGCAAACGCTGGGGCAACGTCACCGGCAATTTGCCGGACGGATTCACATCGCCGCACAAAATATCGGCGAGCGCATTCCCAGCTTCCATGCCCGCGTAATAACCAAAGACCACCGTAGAAACTTGATCCATCCAGGGTAAAGCAACCGGCGCGCCAGCGTTGACAATCACGATCGTATTCGGATTGGCTTGCGCCACCGCGCGCACGAGATCATTCTGCGCGTTCGGCAATGCCAAGTCAGGGCGATCCGCGCCTTCGGTTTCATAATTTTCCGCCAAGCCGACAAACACCAGCGCAACCTCCGAGCGTTGCGCCAACGCCACCGCGCGCGCCAGGCGCTGATCTTCGCCGACGCGATACACGCGCGCGAGTCCAGCGCGAATGAACGCAAAGTTTTCGGCGGTGTGTTTTTCATACTCTATCCGGAATGCATACGCGCGTCCGCCGATCAAATCCAATGCGAGCAGATCGCGTTGATTTTCAATCGGGATGCCCACATCACTCCGATCCTGCGTCATCACCAGTACCTCATCCACAAACACGCGCGCGAGCGACGAGTTGTTGAATTTGAAACTATACTGCCCGGTTTCAGGCACGGTCAACGTGCCGCTCAAGCGCGCAGAAAATTTGTCTAGCGTGATCCTGGGATCGGAGCCATCCGACCACCACCATTGAAAAATTGTGGGGATGACTTCGGAGGCGGATGGCGCGCCAGCAAAGCTGGGGTTGTTGAAAAATTCCAGGGTCAAGCCGTGTCCCTGCCCGCTGATCGGCGTGAGCCATTCCGATTTAATTTTCGGCGGCTCGGTATAGTTATCGCACCCAGGTTCGTAAGCAACCGTTGCGCGATTGCCAATTTTTTGCTTGAGCGCGGCAAGCGGCGATACAACATACGGCGGCTCGACGCGCGAACTGCCCCCGCCGGAAATTTGCCAATCATCCGCGTTGGGTCCGATGATCGCGATCGATTTCAGCGCATCGAGTTTGAGCGGCAAGTGCGCGCGCTCATTTTTCAACAACGTGATCGCTTCCGCGGCGGTGGCGCGCGCAAGCGTTTGATGCGCGACGGTGTTGACACTGCCCACCGGACGCGGCGCGTCCAGCCGTCCCGAGCGCACGATCAGGCGGAGTAAACGGCGCACCGCCTGATCCAGCGTTTCAATTTCGATCTGCCAAATCTCGGCGGCTTCGACGAGCAAGCGACCGTAATAGCGCGCGGGTCCCGGCATTTCGAGATCGAGTCCGTTTTGCACCGAAGCCGTCGTCGTGTGATTCGCGTTCCAATCGGACACCACCACGCCATCATAATTCCATTCGCCTTTGAGAATCTCGGTAAGCAGATGACGATGCTCGCTCGTATAAACTCCGTTGAGGCGATTGTACGAACACATCACCGTCCAGGGCTTGGCTTCTTGCACAATCATTTCAAATTGCGGCAAATAAATTTCGCGCAAAGTGCGTTCATCAATTTGCGAACTGCCACGAAAACGTTCCACTTCTTGATTGTTGCACGCAAAATGTTTGAGCGATGCGCCAACTTGTTTACTTTGCAAACCCTTGACCCAGCCAATCCCAATGCGCCCCGCCAGGTACGGGTCTTCGGCATACGTTTCAAAGTTGCGCCCGGCGAGTGGGTGCCGCACCATGTTGACGCACGGTCCGAGCAACACATCGCTCTGCATCGCGAGTGTTTCTTCCGCCAGCGCCGCGCCCACGCGCTCGATCAAGTCCGGGTTCCAGGTTGCCGCCATCGCCGAGCCGGTGGGAAACGCAGTTGTCGGCGTTGCTTTGCGCGGACCATGCGGACCATCCGAGACCGTGAGCGACGGAATGCCCAACCGCTCAACCGCGGCCGTGTGCCAGGCATCCTTGCCAGAGAGAAATGCAATTTTTTCTTTCAACGTGAGTTGTTGCAATAACGCTTCGACGCGCTCTTCCATGTTCATGTTTTCCTCGCTTCAATTTAAGGTTTGGAACAATGCAATCATTGGGGCGGCCGATCCGGCGGGGTCAAGCCATCGCCGCATGGACATAGCGGCACGGCACAACCTGCGCCCAGGTTTTTGAAATCAAAAGGTAATTGCGAATTCCAGCGTTGCCGCGCGAGCAGTAACTTGCCGTACATGGCGCATCGCCGAAAAACACATCGGCGATGCCTGCGCTTGGGGTCCGGACAGTCACGCGGCAACAAACGCCTCGGGATCGTCAGCGGACGCCCCAGAAAGCAAAATCACGCCGATTCCTCCGCCGGCGCGCGATCAACGCAATCAGCCCAAGCACATCGAAAAAATCAAAATGTGTGGTTTCATGCTAGGACGACCTGCACATAAATTTGGTTTCGTCCGTCCGTTGGCAGTGGCACAATGTTCCCGGTAATTATTTTGCCATCCACGACGAGCGACCCCGTGTTGCCCTTGCCCGCGCGTTCAACTGTGATGTGGTATGTCGCACCGCGAAATACGCGCGTCGCCGAAAAATTTTGCCATGCCGTTGGCATGACCGGCGCAATTTGCAATCCCGCATACGTCGGGCGAATACCCAGAATGTATTGCGAAATCGCGACGAAATTCCACGCGGCGGTGCCAGAGAGCCAGGAATTTTTTGCTTCGCCATGGGTCGGCGCATCGCGGCCCGCGATCATTTGCGCATAGACGTACGGCTCGCACCGATGCAGGTCGCTAAGCGTTTCGCGCGCAGATGGGTTGATGCGCGTGTAATAATCGTGCGCCGCATCGCCATGCCCCAGCATCGTTTCGGCAATCATGATCCACGGGTTGGTGTGGCAGAAAATTCCCGCGTTCTCTTTGTACCCCGGCGGGTACGATGAAATCTCGCCCAGGTTCACATAGTAGCGCGAGTACGCTGGTTGTTGTAATACAATTCCGTGCGGCGTCGCCAAATGGTCGCGCACCGATTCGAGCGCGCGCGCGGCACGTCCATCGCTAACGCCGATTCCTGCCATCACGCACCAGCTTTGCGATTCGATAAAAATTTTGCCTTCCGCACATTCACACGAGCCAACCTTGTCGCCAAAGGCGTCATAGGCGCGCAAAAACCATGCGCCATCCCAACCCTGTTCGATTACGGTGGCTTGCATCTGCTCAGCGGCTTGGCGGTAACGCGGCGCATCCCCCGCGCGCCCGTATTGAGCGGCAAGCGCCGCCAATTCATTTCCCGCCAGCACAAACAAGCCGGCGATCATCACCGATTCGGCAACCGTGCCGGCTTGGTTTGTCGTCGTCTGAAACGATTCGCCCGGCGTGTCCGAAAAACAATTCAGGTTGAGGCAATCGTTCCAATCTGCGCGTCCGATGAGCGGCAAGCCATGTGGACCCAGCCGCTCCAACGTATATTGCAACGAGCGTTGCAAGTGTTCGTACAGCGCGGTCTCACTCCCCGGGCGATTATCGTACGGTACGCGCGCATCCAGAATTGACTCGTCCCCAGTTTCTTTAAGGTATGCCGCCACACCGAGAATCAACCACAACGGATCGTCGTTAAAGTTCGAGCCGACACCATCGTTGCCGCGTTTCGTCAACGGCTGGTATTGATGATACGCGCCGCCGCTATCCAGTTGCGTTGCCGCGATGTCGAGAATGCGTTCGCGCGCGCGCGTGGGAATCATGTGGACAAAGCCCAGCAAGTCCTGGTTGGAATCGCGAAAGCCCATGCCCCGCCCGATCCCCGATTCGTACAGCGACGCTGAACGCGACAGGTTGAACGTGACCATGCATTGGTACGCGTTCCAGATATTCACCATGCGATTTGTGTGCGGGTCGGGCGTTTCGACCTGGAACACGCCCAGCCGATTGTTCCAAAACTCGCGGAGCGCGGCAAACGCGGCGTCTCCGTTTTCGCGGCACAGATATTTTTCGATGATCGGCTTGACCGTACGCTTGTTGATCGTTTGCGAATCGGGTGGATCGAATTTTGCGTCGGGCGGATTTTCGTGATACCCCAGCACAAAAATAATTTGGCGCGATGCGCCGGGCGCAAGTTCAAGTTGAACGTGATGCGAGCCCATCGGTTGCCAGCCATGCGCGATGGAATTGCGCGATGCGCCGGTTGCCACAACGTGCGGCGCGTCCCAGCCGCGATAGGCACCGAGAAAATCATCGCGTTGTGTGTCAAAGCCGGCGAGCGGCGCGGAACACGCAAAATAGGCAAAGTGATTGCGGCGCTCGCGGTATTCGGTTTTGTGGTAGATTACGCTGTGCTCAACTTCAACTTGCCCGGTGTTGAAATTGCGCTGAAAGTTGGTCGCGTCGTCGTTGGCATCCCACAAGCAAAATTCAATCGAGGAAAACAGGGAGAGATTGACCGGCGCGGCGCGTGCGTTCGTCAGTGTGACCTGCCAGATTTCGAGGGTTTCATCGAGCGGGACAAAATAGCGGGTGACCGTGCGAATGTTTTGATACGTCGAAGCAATCGTGGTATAACCCAAGCCATGCCGGCATTCGTACTGTTGCAGATCGCGGCGCGTCGGTTGCCAGGACGGCGACCAAAATTCGCTTGTGGCATTGTCGCGCAGGTACAAGTACCGCCCGCCGAGATCCATGGGCGCGTTATTGTAGCGATAGCGCGTGAGCCGGCGCAGGCGCGCATCGCGATAAAAAGCATAGCCGCCCGCCGTGTTCGAGATCAGTCCAAAGTAATCTTGCGCGCCGAGATAATTGATCCAGGGCAAGGGCGTGTCGGGCTGGGTAATGACATACTCGCGCTTTACATCGTCAAAAAATCCATAACGCATGAGCAACCTGTCTGAGAGTCAGGGAGAAAGTGTCCTTGCGGTCGCAAAAGTAATGCACAGCGGCGGTTGGGGACTCGCCAGTTTTCGTGGTGCCGCACCACGGGCGAGTCCCGCGGCAAGGAGAAGAGGCAGAGACATTCCAGGAATCAATCGTCGTATTTTCTTTTGATCGTCAAAAGTGTTTGTTGGACCAGAGTGGCGGCGGTGCCGCGAACGCCTGAATCATCGCGCGGCGCCGCGGACCTGTCCAAGCAATCCATCCACTATTTCGTCAGCCGGCGCGGGGAGGGCGCTCTCCCGAAACTGAAGGAGATCACGCAAGGGCATGTCCATGACCCAGTTCATGGGATCCATGCCCAGCGCCCCACCTTCACTTTCGGCGCTTCCAAACAGGGTTGCCATTTGAGCGGCGAGTTGCTCGAATATCGGCTCGATGACCCGCTTGCCGCGTGGATCGTCCAGCCATTCGCGGGGCGTAGACTCGCGATCCAAGATACAGGGCAGAGCCTCGGTCGCTTCAAGCGTGATCGTCTTGTTACAGCGAATGTCGGCGGACGACGCGCCGATAAGAATGTCGAATTCGCCGCTCTCGGCGATCCATTGCTTGTACGCTGGGTGATAGTAGGTAAAGGCGCGGCGGTCGAGCTGGAACGTGACGGTTTTGGTTTCGCCCGGTTGAAGCTCGATCTTGGCAAAGCCCTTGAGTTCTTTCGGCGGACGAACCAGGTTGGACTTGGGATCGCGGACGTAAACTTGAACGACTTCTTTGCCCACCACCGACCCAGTATTCGTCACGTCTACATGGACGGTCAGTCCGTCCACGTCCTTGATGGTTAAAGCCGAGACAACCGGATTGCTATAGGCGAACGTCGTGTAGCTCAACCCAAAGCCAAATGGGAACAGCACCGGAATTGTTTTGGCGTCGTAATAGCGATAACCGATAAAGATTCCCTCGCCATAGCGAACCTGGCCATTCTCGCCGGGATAGTTGGTGAATGCGGGAGTATGAGCTAGGGCGAGCGGAAAGGTTTCTGCCAACTTGCCTGAGGGGTTTGCTTTTCCGAAAAGCACATCCGCAATTGCGCCACCGCCCGCTTGTCCCATCATCCATGCTTCGAGGATCGCGGCGGGGCCGTCTAACCATTCACTCATCGCGAGGGTGGAGCCATTGTTGAGAATGACGACAGTCTTGGGTTGAACCTGGGTCACGGCTTGGATCAAGCGCACTTGCTGGGCAGTCAGATCGAGATCTGCCCGATCATATCCTTCAGATTCTTTGAAACTCGGCAAGGCAATATAGAGGAGCGCAACGTGCGCCGCGCGCGCGGCGGCGACTGCCGCGTCAATCATTGCTGGCTGAGCGCTGTCATCCGCGGGATAGCCCTCGGCGTACGTCAATTCGGTTTCCCCGGCGACTCGGCGCAATTCGTCAAAGGGGATATCAACCTGGGTAGGGTTGATGTGCGAACTACCGCCGCCCTGAAAGTGCGGTTCCTTTGCCGCGCGACCAATCACGGCGATCCGTTGCACGTGCTTTAGCGGCAGAATTCCATCGTTCTTGAGCAGGACGATCCCTTCCGCGGCGAGCGCGCGCGCCAGAGCATGGTGCGCAACCGCATCGAACGTGCCGCCTTTAGGCGTCTCCGCCGCTTTGAAGACGACGCGCAAGATTCGACGGGCTGATTCATCCAGCAACGCCTCGTCCAAGTTGCCCGCGCGGACGGCGTCCACCACCGCCTGCACGCGTCTTTCTTTTGGACCTGGCATTTCCAGATCGAGTCCCCCCTTTAGCCCCGCGACTCGATCATGCACCGCGCCCCAATCGGAAACGACCAGTCCTTCAAAACCCCATTCATGCTTGAGAATATCCACTAACAACTCGTGGTGCTCCGAGCAATAAACGCCGTTAAGTTTATTGTACGCGCACATGACCGTCCAGGGCTGGGCTTTTTTCACGGCGGTTTCAAACGCGGGCAGATAGATTTCCCGCAAGGTGCGCTCATCCACCTCGGCACTGATACTCAAACGCTTTAATTCCTGGTTGTTGACGGCAAAGTGTTTGAGACAAGTCCCCACGCCCTTGCTTTGGACGCCCTTGATCAAGCTAGCCGCCATTTCTCCAGCCAAGTATGGGTCTTCGGAATAATATTCAAAGTTACGCCCACACACCGGTGTGCGTTTCATGTTGTTGCCTGGGCCCAGCAACACATCCACCTTCAAGGCAACGCACTCGTCTCCCAGCGCCTGTCCCAACGCGCGAGCCAAGTCCACGTTCCAGGTTGAAGCCAGGCTCGACGCCGTCGGAAAACAGGTGGCGGGCAGACTTGAGCCAGCAAGAGCATTCGCGTCCGCTTGGCGGCGCACACCGTGCGGGCCATCAGATACGAACATTGCAGGCACACCGAGTCGCTCGACGGGTGTGGTCGTCCAGGCAGTCGCGCCGGTGCAGAGAGCGGCTTTTTCTTCGAGTGTCATTTGCGCGATGAGGGAATCGACATTAGTCATGCTTTGCTCCTTGAGGATTGAGAATTGCTACAACTTGCGATTACTTTTTGTGGATGGCGCTCAGCCCATTGACACGAAATGGGACGCAGATTCATGCGCGCAACCGGCAGATCAGATCGAAACAAATCTGCGTCGTCTGCGTTATTTGCAAGTGCCTGCCAGCAGCGATTCCACCGACAATATCAGGGCACACTGGAATTGGCAAAAGAATCGTAGACCGATCGGATTTTGAGCGCGGCGCGCGCCCGCTCCAAGTTCCAGCCGGTGGGCATTGGACAGGAGACGGTGACCGTTCGCCCAGCCGGCAGATCGAAATAGTTGTCGCTAAAGATCACGTCTGCATTCTCGAACGATAATTCGATCAAGCGCGCCAACGATTTGGATTTCAAGTTGAGGGTCAACTGATTCTGATCGAGATCCAAGTTCACCGTCAGACCTGGGTCGATCAGTGCAAGATGCTTGGTCGGGACAAAGGTTGCTACTTGCAGGGCGATTCGCTGACCACCCTGCCACAGTTCAGCGACAAAGATCGCCTCGCGTTGGTTAGCGTCAGAAACGCGGTCAGCAAAATCGAGCGTGCAGACTTGGGTTGAAGACCGCGGCGCGACCTTGCCGGGGACCTCACCCGAGGTCAGGACTTGGCCGCCGAGTGTTTCCAATGACCAACGGACAATCCCTTCCCAAGGCGCACCCCGATCGCTGGTCAGATGAATTGCTTGCTCCGGCGGCTTGTCTTCGATGGAAAGCATCAGCGGCGCGTAAAAGTGACGCGCGGCATAATGGAGCGCCTTCCAGCGGCCAAAATAGTCGAGACTCGACCAGGACGCCACGGGCCAGCAGTCATTGAGTTGCCAATAGAGCGTGCCTGCCACGCGATCCATGTGCCGTCGCCAGTGCTCGACACCGTAGCGAATGCCTTCGGCTTGAAGCACCATGCTGAGATAAACCAGAGACGAAAAATCTTTGGGTAACCGAAAAGTATCGAGCATCTGCCCGACCATCAGACTGTTCCCGCTGGCGTTCTTCTGATGTTGCTCCATAATGTACGATGTCATGTTCCAGTCCGCCGCGTCAGCGTACGTGCGAATCGTCGCCAGCGGCGGCAGGGCCTGAAAGCCAAACTCGCTCATAAAGCGGGGATACTGATCGCGGTACGCGGTAAAGGGTTTGCGCCCATGCCAAACATCCCAGTAATGGGCATCGCCCTGTTTCTGTCCGTTGGGATCGGCGAATGGCGTATCCGACGACGGTGAGCTGGGCCAATAGGCGTGATCAGGGTCTTGCGCGGCGCACCATTCGCCCAACGTGTGGTGGAAGAATCGGTCGTATGCCACCTTCATATCTTGCAACTCGGCCCGATTCCAGCCCCAATCGCACCAGCCCCACTCCATCTCATTGTTGCCGCACCAGAGCGCGAGACTGGCGCGGTGACGTAACCGTCGAATGTTCTGAATTGATTCAACCCGGACGTTCTCGATGAATTCGGGATCGTCGAGTGGATAGATGCTACAAGAAAAAATAAATTCTTGCCAAACTAGAATCCCGTAACGGTCGCAGAGATCGTAAAAGCGTTCCGTTTCGTAGAAACCGCCGCCCCAGACGCGCAACATATTGTGGTGCGTTGCGACCGCGGAGCGAATCAGCCCTTCGAGGTGCGCATCGGAGATACGCGTGGGGAAAGAATCAGCGGGAATCCAGTTTGACCCTTTGGCAAAGATCGCGACGCCATTCACGATAAAGGCGAAGGAGCGCCCCCATTGATCATTTTGCTGGCGCAACTCAAGTGTACGCAATCCAATTTGAAAATTGCGCGAGTCGAGCGGTATGTTCGCCGAAGAATCGCTACGGCGTAGAACCATTTGGACCTGATAGAGCGGTTGATCGCCATAGCCATTGGGCCACCAGAGTTGCGGCTGGGTGATCGGCACGCGCACCGTCGCCGCGTCATTCGCCGCGATGACTAGGCGTTCCTCCCAAACCGCGCCGTCCGGCGCGGTAATGTGCATTTCTGCCACCAACGGTGCCTCACTCCAACGCTGAACAGCGACCTGCGCTTCAACCGTAACCTTGCCGTCCTCGTGGTGTTGGCGCAGATGCACTTGATCAAACCGCGCGCCGAAGAATCCTTCAAGTCGGAGGTCTTTCCAGATTCCGATTGGGGGTAGTTGCGGACCCCAATCCCAGCCGAAATGGCACGGTGCTTTGCGGAGGTAAGGTCCTCCGGGGATCGCCTGCGAGACACCTGGCATGGCGCGGACTTTATGTTTTTCGCTAATGTAGCGCACTGGCGAGCGGAAGACGATGAGCAGATCGTTCGCCGCGTCGTGCGCGCGCAAAAATGATTTGACATTCCAACGGTACTCTCGAAACATGTTGTCGGTGTGACCCAGCTCCTGACCGTTGAGCGAAACCGTGGCTAGAGTATCCAACCCGTCGCAGACAAGGAAGATTTGATCCGTAGCCAGTAGTTCAGGCGCGCAGGTGAAGCGGTACCGATATTCCCAATCGGACTCGGCGACCCACTGGACGTGCTTTTCGTTGTCGCCCACAAACGGGTCGGGGATGCGACCTAACGCCAGCAAGTCGGTATGCACACCGCCGGGGACACTAGCAGGCAACCATTCTTTCGTACCGGTCTGGCGAAATTCCCAGGCACCTGCCAAAGATTGAATTTGCATCGTGTTTTCCTGTATACTCATTTTTCTTTCCAAAATGCTTGCAAGGCGCGATAATCTAAAAGTATGATACTTTCTTCCTCGACTATTTCTTTGGCCTGTTGCGAGGTCAAAAAATCAAAATCCGTCTGGCGAATATGGTTGCCGCCTGGTTCTATTGCCAACAATTCGGAATTGTCAAGACCAGGATGCACAGCCCACTCATTTAACCCAACGGGCAGTTCGTGCAAAAGTTCAGCATAGCGAGCGGATTTATTGACCGGATCGAGGAGATAACTGTCCAAAAAGTCGTGATCGTTGGTGGGAAGACCCTGACTTTGCGTTTTTCCAATCCAGGATTTTCCGACAACCCGGAGTGCTAGTCCATATTCTCTTGCCAGCCTCAGCATCAACTCCAAAATATCTGTTCGACTGCCGATACGCAGAGCGTGCCAATCCAAGTGAGTCGGGTTTAGCCCGGCCGCTAGCACAATTTGAATCTGCGCCCTGAATTCCATTTCCAGTTGATCTAATCTGACCTGAGCCAAAAATGCGGGCATTTGTTCAAAGTTGTAAAAATATCCTGCGTGATTGATCAGGGAGGGCACCTTTTCCCTGGCGGTGACTGGTCCCCACCGATAATCAACCCACTCGGAAATAACAGTGAGATGAACGCCGAAGGGGATTTCAGGGTGATCTGCAAGAAAATGCATGGCGTGCCCAGCCCAGGGGCAGGGAACCATCAAGGTTGTGGAGCGGACTAGGCCTTCCTTCAACACGCCGACGATGGCCGCATTTACCGAATTACACATTCCGAAATCGTCGGCGTTGAGAATCAGTAAACGAGCATCCGGCGGATACCCGAGCAACCGGTTGGTTTGGCTATTGGTCAACCCAATCATTTTCATGTTGAATTTTTTTATCATGGACAATTGGGAAAATCCAAAGCCAAAAAGAAGACCTTACACGGTTGAGAGATCCCACGCTTCGTAGATTTTGGGTACATCATTGATCAGGCGTTTGGTGTAAGCCGCGTTCGGACGCAGAATCACTTCATCTGCCGAGCCGCTTTCAACAAATTTTCCATGCTCCATGATATAGACCGTGTCGGAAACATAGTATGCCAAGCCAATATCATGGGTGATGAAAATAATCGTCATCCCAATTTCGTTACGCAAGTGCATCAGTTCGTCCAGAATGGTCGCGCGTGAACTGGCATCGATCATCGAGGTTGGCTCATCCGCCAGCAGAATCTTGGGCTTGAGCAAAAAAATCCGAGCGATCATCAAACGCTGCATCTGTCCGCCGGAAAGCTCAAACGGATACTTGTTGGTCAATTCCTCGAATTTCAAATTGACAAAGCCACACGCTTCGGTCATCAATTCTACTTTTTTCGCGTGCGGCAGGTTGCCTCCGCCGCGCATGTTGATGCAATCTAACAGCACGGAATCAACTTTGCGAAAGATATTATAAGAGGAGAATGGATCCTGAAAGATCGCCTGAATGTTTTTCCAGTATTCCTGTTTCTTCTTTTGAGTCCGAATGTCGCGCTTGGCCCCTTGAAAGTAAATGTCCCCCTCAGTAATACTGATCAAGCCCAGAAGCATCTTCGCCAAAGTTGTCTTTCCGCTACCTGATTCGCCCACGATCGAGACAACTTCGCCCTCATAAAATTTGAAATCCACATGATCAACCGCTAGCGTTTTCTGGTTGCCAAAACCAAACACCTTGGCAAGTCCCGATCCGCTCAGGCACACATTTTTAATCGGCATTTTTTGAGGCCTCCGTCTGATACCCGTTCCTCAATACTTTTTCCGACAAGAGACAGCGGTATGCGCGATTGCGATACGCTTCATGAAGGCCAATAGAAATTGTCCGGCATTCTGGTTGCACGTATTTACAGCGTTCGGCAAAGCGGCAACCCGCCGGTGGGTTTTTAAGATTGGGCGGCACCCCCGGAATGGCGGCTAGTTTGGCACCCCGCAGACCTTTTTCAGGCACGATGATCGAACCCATGAGACCTTGGGCATACGGGTGGAGTGGATCAAATACAATTTCTTTTGCCGCCCCCTTTTCCACAATCTGTCCCGCGTACATGACCATAATATCATCAACGACGTTGTAAAGCAGTGGCAACTCGTGCGTGATAAAGATCAACGAATTGATCAAGCCGCCTTCCATCAAAGTCTTGAGCATTTTGATGACCATCTTTTGCGAAGTGACATCGAGCGCGGAGGAAGGCTCGTCCGCAATCAACACTTTGGGTAAAAGTAAAACAGAAATTGCGATCACCGTGCGCTGTTTCATGCCGCCCGAAAGTTCGACGGGGTATTTTTGCAACACTTCTGCCGGAAGTCCCAGTTTCTCAAACAACTGCCTGGCCCGGTCATAAATGTCTTTTTTGGTGACGTACATATCGTGGGCTTGAATCACGTCTTCAACAAAATTGATAATTTTCTGGGTGGGGTTGAGCGCATTCATCGCGGATTGGGGAATATAAGCAATCTCCGTACCCAAGATCGACTTGCGCACTTGGTCGGGATTCATCCCGGAGATATTCCGCTCATCGATGATGATCTCGCCGCTCGTATAGTGCAACGGCGCAAAGTAATATCCCATCAGACTAAGCGCCAGCGTTGACTTGCCACAACCGGATTCGCCTGCGATGCCCAGCGATTTGCCTTCTTCAACCTTCAAGGAAACATGGTCCACCGCGTAAACATCCTCCCGAAATCGGGTGATGTATTTGGTTGTCAATTCTTTGACCTCTAACATGACTCTGGCCATACTAGTCCCTCAATGCCGGGTTAAATACCTGGTCCAGCCCTGTATTCATCAAATTCATCGAGAACGTAATCAGAGCGATAGTTACGATCACGGGAAAGTACGCCCACCACTTTCCCAGGATCTGCGCCTGGTAGATCATCGCCCAGTTCATCATTAAACCCAAGGTTGGCACCTCCGTCGTTCTAGGTCCCAAACCCAGGATGGATAACCCTGCCTCCACCAGAATCCCCGAGGAAATCTGCAGGATGAGCGCCATAATCACATACGACGCAATGTAGGGCAGAATATCGGCGATAATGATATAAACAATCGAGTGTCCGGACAATTTCGACAAATTGACATGGTCGCGATTCCGCAGAGAAACCACTTGCGCCCGCACGGCTCTCGCCGTCCACACCCAGGAGGTAAACCCAATCACCACCGCGATGGTCAAGGGCCCGCGTTTATCCTGTCCAATGCTAAATGAAATCAAAATCAACAACACAAACGTGGGGATGACCGTAAAGATGTTGGTAAAGAACATGATCACGTCATCCACCAAGCCGCCGATATACCCCGACAGCAATCCCAGGATCAAACCGATCAAGGTTGCGATGAGCCCCGCCACAAAACCAATCTGTAGGGAGGTGCGCGTCGCCGATACCAGTTCCGGCAATACATCCCTGCCAAAATTATCGGTTCCCAGCGGCAATACCCGCACATTTGCAACCTGGCTGATATTCGCGTAATCGGATTGTTTGACGGCCCCGGTCTCTTCCAGGGCGCCGGTTTGCGGATTCTTGGTTGCGATGGTCGCCCCCTCGGTTGATAAAAGCCCTTTGAGCGAGGCGTCGAGCCGATTATAATAATTTCGCTTGGCGTTCGTCAAACCTGGAATATTCTTATTGGGAGCATAATTTTTCTCCCACTGATCCAGGAATGCTTTGGTGTTGTTGATATCAATCTCATTTGCAGGGATTCCGTCTGCCACAAGCCAATCCTTGATCGCCATGCGATCATCATTACTCAACTTGTTGGCAATCCGCTTGGCGGCGGCATTATCCAGATTCAGTATGTATGGAGGAGAACCGATGCTGTCATAAACACTCACATAGATCCCCGGTGGGAAAAAAGTGCCTTGACCGATGATCGCCAATGGCGGATCGGTTATGATCAACGGATAAACGATCACGATCAACAGAATCGTTACAAAAATGGTAAAGCCGACAGCAAACTTGCCAGAGCGAAAAACTTGATGAATGGTATGTTTCATCTAAAGATGACCTCGGTCATAACAGCATCTTTCCTTAATCCGCCTGCGCCGCTTTGATGCGCGGGTCAATAATGCCGTAAAGGATTTCGATGGCAAAGTTCGCAGTCAGGACCATCACCGTGATCACCAATGTAGCGGCTGAGATCAGCGGATAATCCTGTCCCAAGACGGCGTTCAAGAGAGTGGTGCCAAGCCCCGGATAACTAAAGATGATCTCCGCCACCAGCGCGCCGCCGACCATGGTCCCGACCGCTAACGCCAAACCAGTGATCTGCGGAAGCATTGCATTCCGAAATACGTAACCGACGATCTTTCGATCGGGGATTCCCAGGAACCGGCTGTATTTTACGTAATCTGCATTCAGCTCATAGATCGCCATGGAGCGCATGCCAATTGCTTGACCGCCGATGGCAATCAATACGATAGACCAAAATGGCAACTGATAATGCACGATCACAGACCAGATAAATGTTGGGCTAAAGCTGGGGATTAGGTCAAACCCATATCCGCCCGAAGTTGGGAACCAATTTAACCCGACGCCGAAAATGACCAGCAAAATGACGGCCATACCAAATGGCGGAAGATTGCTCACAAAAATACTGACGGGCATGAGCACTTTGTCAAAGCCCCCCTTGAGATAAGCCGCCAACGCGCCCAGGGTGTTCCCGATCAACCAGCCGACGATGATCGCCGGAAACTGAAGACAGATCGTCCACCAAATGGAAGAGCCAATAGCGTCAGCCACCGTTCTAGGGTATTGGCTGAACGAGAAACCGAAATCGCCATGAACCACATTCTTTAGATAGATAAAAAATTGCTCAAGCATGGGTTTGTTGGTGCCAAACAGGTCAGTGTATTGCTGATAAATCGCCTGAACCCCAGTCGCATTGGTCATGCCTTGGGCAAGTCTTGCTACGATGGCCGCCACAGGATCACCCGGCATCAGGCGGGGCAGGATGAAATTCAGTATAAAGGCAAAAACAGCAGTAACCAAAAACCAACCCAGCTTGTTGAGGAAATACTTTTGATAACCTTTCAACGCAACACCTCCGCGCCCATAGAATGAGCATTATAACAACCAGGCGACAGTTACTTGGTCAGACCCAAGATGGCTTTGGCTACTCTGGCACTTGGCCTTCACACGCCAAGTGACTGTCACGCGCTCATTATGATTGAGGGCTAATAGACAGCCATGTTCCGGGGTTGGCGGAACATGGCTGTTCCTACTAGATTACGATTTACTTTTGACCAACGAGCTTCAGGTTATAGAGACCTGCGATACTCCAGCCGTCAGTCAGATCGAGCGGTGGGACGGGCGGTTTAGTCCCATCACCATCGTGCGGGAAATTGGTCCAAATAGTCTCGTTCACAGCATGGAACGACTGTGGGCGATACATGAGCGTGAAGGAAGGAATATCGGTCAGATAGATCTTGACCAATTCCGTGTACATTGCCTTCAGCTTGGCGGGGTCGGTTTCACCGGGGATGGCGTTGATCAATTGATCAGCGGCAGGATTCTTATATTGCCCCCAGTTGCCGTTCCAGTTGCTCGCCATACCGATGAATTCAGAGCTCATCAGTTTGCGGATACGTCCCCAGGGCTGGGTGGGACCAGCGCCGTCGCTCCACATCATAAAGATGTCATAGCCGGCGGGGAGAGGCGAATCCGATTTGGTAACGACGGTCTGATAAACGGACCATTCAGGATAGTTGGTTGTGATGTCAATGCCGATCTTTTTACCAGCGGCGGCAACCACTTCGATCGCCGCTTGCCAGTCAGACCAGCCATTGGGGCAGGTGGCTACATAGGTAAGTTTTTTACCATTGTAGTAGCGCCAGCCATCCGGACCTTTTTTAATTCCGGCGTCATCCAAGAGTTTATTGGCGCCGTCAATATCGTTGCCAGCCCACTGCAGAGACTTGACAGCAGTCTGGTCGTACATGGCTTGCTCGCCGGCAGTCGGGTTCATAAGCGAGCGTGGAACCTGAGTGAAGGTCGCCGATTGGTTAGTCATGGCGTTGGCAATGATGGTGGGATAGTCAACCGCCATGGCAATGGCTTTGCGGACCGCCAGTTGGTCCAAACCGTAGGACTTGAGATTGTAGAAAGCAGTTGGGAGGCTAGCGCCAATGCCATAAGGAGGCTTGGGCAGATAAGTGGAGATCGGCAAGCCATAGCTTTCCCACAACAGTTGAATATTGGAATTGAACTGTTGGCTGACATCTACTTCGCCTTTTGCCAAAGCAACTGAACCGGCGGCGTTGTCCTTGAAGATCGTATGCGCTAGATACTTTGGAATCGGCAATTTGCCAAACATGCTGGCATCCTGGCCCCAGTATTTGTCATCACGCACATAGACAACCTTTGAATCGTCCGCGAAGAATTTGTGATAGGGACCAGAGTAAACAACATCCTCCGCCTTATCAGCCAGCAACTTGGTGGCATCGCCGCCGACGCGTTTTTCCAATGTCTGGGTCCAAGCTTTCTGGACAACATAGTTGGTGCTCACATAAGCCGCGACGAGCAGAGGATTAACCGCTTTGCCGTCCTTGCCCAGTTTGGCTTTGACTACAACCGTCTGGGGATCAGTAGCAGTGATAGTGTCAATAAAATCTTGATTGGCCGAAGCGAGAGGGGTTTTGTACTTGACTGCAGTTGCCCAAGTATAAGCAACATCATCTGCGGTCACCGGAGTGCCATCGCTCCACTTGGCGGCTTTTTTGATCTTGAAGGTCAGCTCAGTGCGCTGATCGTTCCACTTGAAATCGCCATCCGCTAGCAACGGATAGACCTTGCCGTCGAGCATGTTGTACAGGTACGGGGTTTCAAACATGATGACGCGGGCACTGTCCTGCTGGGCAATCGCCATGGCGTTGTTGTTGTCGTTGGAGTACGGATTCCAACCAACAACCGCGCCCCACTGTTGACCATTAAAATACAGGGTTTGGTTGCGGGGCAGAGCGCCGGCTGTTACCGGAACAGGGGTCGGCTGAACGACAACCGTCTGTTGCGCAACGACGGTTTGCGGTACCACGACCGTCTGCTGAGCAACAACGGTCTGTGGCACCGCCACGGTCTGTGGCACCACCACGGTCTGCGACACGATCTGGGGCGTTGGCGCGGCGCACGCCGACAGAACAAACACTGCGGCGACGGCGATCAGGAATAAAGCAATCAGCTTACGCATTGATTTTTCTCCTCTTTGATTTGACATACGAGATTTCGATCAAGCCATACAGGATATTTGATTTGCTTGGCAATCACCTCCTTCGAACGCCGAAGGGTCTCGACTAGACCTGACGACGGGTCGACGCGCGAATAATTATTTCGGTAGGCAAGACGGTATGGCTCGGTTGTGAACCTGGGTCTACGATGAGATTGATCAAAGTTTCGGCGGCTTTATAACCTGCTTGGTGAATGGGTTGGCGAACGGTGGTCAGCGGCGGATCGGTTCGCTCAGCAAAGGGCATGTCGTCAAATCCGGCGATCGCAACATCATACGGCACACGCAGTCCTGCTTCTCTAACCGCGCGTAATGCCCCGACCGCCATGGCGTCGCTCGCCGCAAAGACGGCGTCCGGTTTTTGGGCCATCAACGCTTGCATCGTGACATAGCCACCATTTTCAGAAAAATCGCTGATGCAGATCAATTTAGGATCCGTGGCAATACCGCGATGTTGCAAAGCCAGGGTGTATCCTTGTAATCGATCAACCCCGGCAATCATTTTGCTCGGACCGGCAATAGTGGCCACGCGCCGATAACCCGAATCAAACAGGTGCTCGACCATTTGCTTGGCGCTTGCGACGTTGTCCACGTCAACAGAGTTGATTCGAGAATTGGTGGGATGACGGCCCACGAGGACAAAGGGCATGTTGCTGGCGACCAGCGACCGCATCAACGAGTCGCCCAACAACATGGATGCCACAATCACGCCATCAACTAAACCGTTGTGCAGGATTTTGGAAATCATGCGCCGCTCGTAATCCGGCTCGGCGAGCCAGAGCATGACTGAATGATCGTGCGCATTGCACGCCGCGGAGACGCCTTGGATCAGAATGGGGAAATAGGGGTCGGCAAACAATGCCGAGACACCCATGGGGATAACCAAACCGAGGATTCGCGTTCGGCCCGCCGCCAAGCCACGCGCGGCGACGTTCGGGTGATAATTCAATTTCTGAACCGCCGCCAGAACCCGCGCGCGCGTTTTTCTGCTCACATGCGGATCATTGTTGATCACGCGTGAAACCGTCGAGCGCGAAACGCAACTGTGTTTGGCGATTCCTTCGAGTGTTACCACAACCGACCTCTCCATTGGGGTCTCAATTAGCGCCATGGTTCTGGGAGCGCTCCCACGTCCAGACGGTAAAAAAAGGGCGGAAGCCAAGAGCCACCGCGCAAATTGATTTACATTTATGGGAGCGCTCCCAATATACAACACCTTTTAGAGTTTGTCAAGCGTTTTTTGAATTTTATTCCATCCGCGTTTGATGTATCGGTCGAGTCAGGCGCAAAATGAACCAACCGAAAGCATAGCCCGCAACCGCAATCGCATAGAGCCACCGCGCGCCGAACGAATCATACGCCGCGCCTGCCAGCGGCGCGCTAACCATCCCCACGAGATTTGTCAATGTAACCGTGTACAATGCCAGCACCGTGCCTTTATCTTGCGTCGTTTGCTCACTGATCAAACTGGTCAGTGCCACCACATATAAACTGAACGGAATACCGCCAATCGCCCGTTCCGCCATAATCGTTGCCACGGACGGTAACCATAGGACTAGGCCACGTAGAATAACGATCAGCCCCATCGCCACCCATAACAAGCGATGTGCGCCATACTGCCGCACGAGACGGTCCGCCCATAGCATACACGGGATTTCGACAACCGCGCTTGCCATCCCAGCAATGCCGATCACGCCCGCAGTTGCGCCAAGTGTGCTTAGATAAACCGTTTCAAATTGCGCGACGCCGCTATTCGCCATGCCAATAATGATCAACGTCACGGCAACGCCGAGCATCGTGCGGTTTTTCAATAACGCGCGAATGGTGACGCCCAACCGATCACGTCCGGCATTGTTTAGCCGTGGCTGGACAAAATAGCGCGTTTCAATCGGAAACAAAAAGCCAGCACCCAGAATTGCCGTGAGACTCACGCCCCAAAACACTGCGCCGAAACCTAGTCGTTCGATCAGCCAGCCACCTAATGTCACCGACACGATCCAGCCCAACGATGCCCACACACGCACACTACCAAAACCAGATTTGTGCGCGCCCGTCACTGCCAAAGCCAGTGAATCCGACAGAGGCGAAATGCCCGCCCCAACCAGAGCGCGAAGCGCCGTGATGAGCGCAATCCAGAACAACAGGTGTTGCGCACCGAGCCACAAGTAGCTCAACCCGGTTAATAGTAACGATAGTTGGAGCAAACGCCGTGGCTGTTCACGCCGCCCGCTAGTCCACAGTGGCGCGGCGATCAAAGCAACGACCGAGCCGACTGCCGCAACCAGTCCGATGTCGGTGCCGCTCAAACCAATCTGCACATAAAACACATTCAAGAACGGCGCGATAAATCCGCCGCCGCCTAAACTCACAAAATAGTATACGCGCGTCAACCACAAATCGCGCTGTGCCGCGTCAAGTTGAAGATGATTCATAATGTCATGGATTGGGATTTTTTGTAGTGTACCGTAACCGGAAAGAATTGCAAATTAGAGTTTGCAATTTTGCTTCTTTGGATGCACAATGCAAACTTGTAGTGGCTTGCAATTCACACCACCCAGCCCTTGCACTGTGATCGTAATTTGATTTTGAAAGGATACCGTGTGTTTCCAACTCAATTTTTCGTCCTCGCGTTAATCGCGGCTCTGGTAGCAATTCCTTGTGTGCTTTGGATTCCACGCCAACGTCAATCGCCATGGTTTGATCGCGTGCTGTGGATTAGCACCTGGTTGCTGGCTCTGCTCAGCGCCTCTGCCGCGCCCAAGTACTTGGGCGCGTTTGCGGCACTAAACAATCTCGTGATTGCGGACCTGCCATTCCTCCCCACCCTCATCGGCGCGGGAGTTGGAGCATTGTTGATTCCCCTAACCCTTTGGTTATTGGATCGCGTTAGCGCACCTGAAATGGAACCAGAACTAGACGCACCGATCAAATCTGATCACTTGGATGCAGGGATCACGCTTGCGCAAGACTTGGACGCCGATCCGCATACCGCCCTTGAATCAAACGAACAACCTTAATCGCGCGACGCGAAAATTCAATTTGACATCGCGTTAAGATGGCATCATAATTCCGACCCGTTTAGTAGGATCAACATGGATTGCAAATGAAACTAACCTCTCGAAGCGAATACGCGCTCCTTGCGCTCGTCTACCTTGCCCGCCGCAACGCCAGCGGGTATGTCTCCGTCGAAACCATCGCCGAGGCGCAAGCCATTCCGCAAAAATTTCTTGAGCAAATTATGCTGGCGCTCAAACGCGCCAAGTACGTGCATAGTTCCAAAGGACAACACGGTGGTTATGCGCTTGCAAAACCCGCCGACAAAATATCGCTGGCTGAGATCATTCGCTTGTTTGACGGCGCGCTTGCGCCCACCGAATCCGTGAGCCGCTATTTTTACGAAACCACGCCAATCGAAAAAGAGAAAAAAATTATTCGCGTCTTTCGCGACATTCGTGATTTCGTCGCCGCCAAAATGGAACAAACGACGATCGCCGATGTGATCTAGCATAAAACCAACCCCGGAAAACAAATGACCAGCGACCCCTTGACAATTCATGACGGGCAGATATACTAACCGCCGTCTTACTAGCGAGTCATATGAATTATCAATTTGTACACCACAATCGATTGTTTGGCGCACTGACACTGCAATGCATCTGTACCTGGCGGGGGTTCCACTCCCTATCAGGTTAGACGCGCAAGCGCGTCAACCGATAACGGTGTGAGTCGCCCTCGCAGAACAAACTTGGCACGGCGACAAAACACCGAGGCGCAAAAACATTTGCACCCACGGGTTTGTACCTGTGGGTGTTTTATATTTCAACGGAGGAGAAAACTCTGCCAATCTAGAATGGTCAAACTCGCTTAACGACACAGCACGTCAAAAATATAATCACCAGGAGCCTAAAATGAAAATCGCAAATAATGTT
The DNA here is from genome assembly GCA_037440365.1 of Chloroflexota bacterium. GTDB lineage: Bacteria > Chloroflexota > Anaerolineae > UBA4142 > UBA4142 > JBBIUF01. Next base: position 30,447 of record JBBIUF010000008.1, on the reverse strand, counting down.
ACGGATTTGATCGGCAATACGCCGCTCGTCAAACTCAATCGCGTCACGAACGGCGCGGTCGCCACCGTCGTCGCGAAACTCGAGTTTTACAACCCGGCGCACAGCGTCAAAGACCGCATCGGTTTTTCGATGATTGATGCCGCCGAAAAAGCTGGTGTGCTTACAAAAGACAAGGTGATCATCGAGCCGACGAGCGGCAACACCGGCATTGCGCTCGCGATGGTTGCCGCCGCCCGCGGTTACAAGATTGTGCTGACCATGCCCGAAACTATGAGCAAGGAACGCCGCATGTTACTGCGCGCATACGGAGCCGAGCTAATTTTGACGCCGGGCGCGGAAGGCATGGGCGGCGCGATCAAAAAAGCGGAAGAATTGGCGGCAAGCGATCCCAAGTATTTTTTGCCGCAACAATTCAAGAATCCGGCAAACCCAGAAATCCATCGCCAAACTACAGCCGAAGAAATTTGGCGTGATACGGATGGGCAAGTGGATTTTCTCGTCGCGGGCGTTGGTACGGGCGGCACGATCACCGGCATCGGCGAAGTAATCAAGGCGCGCAAGCCATCGTTCAAAGCCATTGCCGTCGAACCAGATGCGTCGCCTGTGTTATCGGGCGGCGCGAAAGGTCCGCATCCGATTCAGGGAATCGGCGCGGGCTTTGTGCCTGACGTCCTCAACACCAAGATCTATGACGAAGTCATTCGTGTCAAGAACGAGGACGCGCTTGAGATGGCGCGCCGGATGGCAAAAGAAGAAGGCTTGCTCGTCGGCATTTCCTCCGGTGCGGCAACCTGGGCGGCGCTCCAAGTTGCCAGACGACCGGAGAACGCGCACAAGCTGATCGTGGTGATCATTCCATCGTTCGGTGAGCGGTATCTCAGCACGGTGTTATTCGCCAATCTTGCGGATTAATCGTCTTACCGATCAAGCGCGCCAACGCAAAACCAGGTTTCGCTACGAAACCTGGTTTTTGTATGCAACGCACATTCGCCGCGCGATAAATTAACTTTATGCATTGAGCGCGGTCTGCATTCGCTCCAAAGCCGTCTGAAGAGTGGAGCGCGGACAGCCAAAATTTAGGCGCACAAATCCCTCGCCGCCATGACCGAACCAAGTGCCGTCGTTCAACGCCACCCGCGCATGGTGCAAAAAGAATTCATACGGCTGGGCAATCCCGGTCGCGCGACAATCCAGCCAAGCGAGATACGTCGCTTCAATTTGAGTGATGGTGATACCGGGCAATGCGTTGCGCACAAAATCAATCACATAATTGCGATTCGCTTCTAAATAAGCCAACACCTGGGTCAGCCATTCATCGCCAGCGCGGTACGCCGCAACTGCCGCAATCCAACCCATGATATTGATGCCACTGACGAGACCGTGATGTGCGTTTTGAAATCGTTTGCGGAGATCGCTATTTTGAATAATCGCGAATGAGCAATCCAAGCCGGCAATGTTAAACGTCTTACTGGGCGCCATGAGCGTAATCGTGTTGTGCGCCGTTGCCGCGTCGAGCGACGCAATGGGACTGTGCTGATAACCGGCATAGACCAGGTCGCTGTGAATTTCGTCGGAGCAGATCACCACGCCGTGCCGTAAACAAATCTCCGCCATGCGCACCAACTCATCCCGGCGAAATGCGCGCCCAACCGGGTTGTGCGGATTGCAGAGAATGAACAGGCGGGTATCGGCTGTGATCGCCGATTCAAAAGCATCCCAATCCACGTGATACGATCCATCGGCGGCGCGCGTCAGTTGCGCTTCCTGCCGCACCATCCCTGCCTCGCTGGCCGCGCTCAACATCGGCGGATAGACCGGTGGTTGCACCAACACGCCGCCGCCCGGTTGCGCGACCGCGTGGCACGCCAGGTTGAATCCGCGAATGACGCCAGGCAAAAACACAATGTCGTCACGCTGAATCTGCCAACCGTAGCGCGCCGCCATCCGCGCGACGATCAGATCGCGCAACTCGCTCGACTCGGCGCCGTAGCCAAAGACGCCGTGTTCCACGCGCTCACGCAACGCGCGAATCACCGGCTCGGGCGAAACGAAATCCATATCGGCAACCCACAACGGCAAAACATCCGCTGGATAGTGACGCCATTTTTCGCTTTCCGTCTCACGTCGATCAGGGCAAGTATCAAAATCGTAAATCATGCACATCTCCATCAAGTAAATTTGTCGAGCGCGTACACTAAACCCAGTATACACCTGCCCGATGACAAGTCAAAAGTCAAAGCTCCAAGGTTACTTTTGACTTTGGTTTGGCTTGAGGATATACTTGATGAAATTAGGAATTCTTTATTTCGGTTGGTGTTGCAATACCGGACGCGCACTCGAAATAAATTCCGATCGTTCCGACGAATGCTTGAAACGAGTCATCAAACAAACGAGGCAAACTGATGCGCGTTTTACTAGCCACCACGCAATTTGCACCCGAACTCGGCGGCGTCCCCACCTTGCTGTACGATTATTGCACGCATTGCCCCAGCGATGTCGCGGTATACGTTCTGGCGATCCGTCAACGCGAAGCCACCTTCTATACCGAGTTCGACGCAAATGCCGCTTTTTCGATTGAACGCATTGCGCCTCATGCGCCCGCGGGAAGCACCTCGATCGATTTTGCCCAGCGCTTGCAAGCCCTCATTCACGATTGGAAACCCGATGTGATTTTTTCGGGCGTGGGTTATCCTACCGCGATCATCGTCAGCGCGGTCACCCAATTGAGACACATTCCTTTTGTCGCATATACCCATTCCGAAGATGTCACGATCAAAAATGCAAACAAACGCAACCCGCTTACCTGGGCACTCAAGCGCGCCGCCGGGGTGATCACCATCAGTGAATTCACCCAAACTGAATTGCATCACCTGGGCGTCAAACCGGAACGCATCACAATCATTCCACCCGGCATCGATCTCAAACGTTTTCGCGCGCACGTACGCCCGTTTGCGCTCGCACCATTACGCAATCGTTATGTGTTAATGACTGCCGGACACTTGATCGCGCGCAAAGGTCAGGACACGGTAATTCGCGCCTTGCCGCAGATTTTGAAACAAGTGCCTAACGCGCATTACTTGGTAGTTGGCGATGGCCCAGACGCGGCGAGGTTGCGCGCACTGGCCGCGCAAATGCGCGTGGCAGAGCGAGTTACATTTGCCGGACGTATCAGCGAAGCAAGTCTCCCTGCCTATTTTCAAATGAGCGATGTTTATGTGATGCCTACACGACCCAGCGATGACGGGAGCCAGGTCGAAGGGTTCGGCATTGTCTTTCTCGAAGCCGGTGCGGCTAGCAAACCGGTTATTGCGGGACGCGCTGGCGGAGTTGCCGACGCTGTCATTGACGGCGCAACCGGCTTGCTCGTCGATCCGACCGACGTGAACACGGTGAGTCAAGCTGTCATCCGCTTGGCGCAGGACCCAGAATTGAGTGCGACGCTCGGCAGAAATGGACGCACGCGCGTTGAACAAGAATTTTCCGTAGAACAATTTGCCGCCCGCGTGACCAATATCTTGCGCGATGCGTAAATCCAGCGTAAGGAGTCAGCGCAATGAAAATTATGGTCACGGGCGGCGCAGGTTTTATCGGCAGTCATTTGATTGACCGCTTGGTGCAGGATCAGTGGGGCGAGATCGTGATCGTGGATAATTTGTTTCGCGGCAAGCTCGACAATCTCGCGGCGCATCGCGACAATCCCAAGGTGCAATTTATTCACGGCGATATTCGGGATGCCGCGATCTTGCGTGAACACATGCGCGATGTCCAAGTCGTGTTTCACCTTGCCGCGCAATCGAACGTGATGGGCGCAGTTACGGACGTTGAATATTCTTTTCAAACGAACGTAGTCGGCACGTTTAATGTGTTGCAGGTTGCGCACGCCAGTGGCGTGCGCCGCGTGGTGTTCACCTCATCGCGGGAAGCCTACGGCGAAGCGCGTTATATGCCGGTGGATGAAGCGCATCCGTTATTGAGCAAAAACACATATGGCGCAAGCAAACTCGCCGGTGAAGCGTACTGCCGCGTGTTCTATAATATCTTCCAGCAACCAACCGCCGTCCTGCGGCTCGCCAACGTGTATGGCCCACGCGATTTTGATCGCGTGATTCCAATCTGGCTGGGCCGCGCTTTGCAAGGCCGCGACCTGGTTGTCTATGGCGGAACCCAGGTCATTGATTTTGTGTGGATCGATCTAGTTGTCGATGCGCTCTTGCGCGCCGCCCATGCCGACATCATCGGGCAACCGATCAACATTGGCAGTGGCATTGGCACGCCGATCATCCGACTCGCCGAACAAATTCTGGCGCTCGTTGGCTCATCCGCCAAACTTGATCTTCAGCCCGCACGTTCTGCCGAAGTTGCCGTGTTCACGGCCAAGGTTGATTTGATGCGCGCGCGGCTGGGGCTCGAACCACCAACGGATCCACTGTTTGCATTACCGCGCATGTTAAACGCTTGACCCTTGATGCCAGTTTATTTTTGAACGCATTGGTTCAATCACCGGTTACCCCCGTTGCTGGCTTTTTCGCGGTTCAAAAACTTTTGAATACACCTAGTTTGTATTCGTGATCCCCGTTTTGGTCTACCCACTGTAACCAACTTTGTTGGGATACTTGAGACGTACAAGAGCCATAGGTAAAGAGACGGATCCTTCTCTGGCGTGATTCCCCTCGCAGTTTTTCTAACACGGCTTGCAATAATCTGCCCCTAAACGGCGTATACATGAAAAAGACGGTTCCGTCAGAGTAATCCGCTATGCGCGCGTCTAGATTTATGAACTCGACTCGTGACAAGTTGAGGTCAGTCACACACCCTTTCGCATAATCGCAGTACGCTGGCTCAAATTCCACACCTTTGGCTGTCGCACCGCCGAGCAAACGCACCAAGATGGGAACTTGGCCCAAACCAGAGCCCAAATCATAAAAGACATCCTCTTCCGTGAAATGCGCTTGCTCGATCAGTTCAAAAATAATCCTGGCTGGAGTTTGTTGGTAATACACCATCTCTGGTTCTCTCGCTGTGGTCTCTAGGGGAACCGGCTGGGTGAGCAACAAGCCATTGACAAACGCATCCAGACTATCATAACCGATCTCATCGCGTTGCCGATTGCCACTTGAATCATGCCCGCTATGTTGATCAATCAGGCTCTTGAGCGCAGTTCCCATGCATCTACCCGTGCGAATGTCTGCCCGGAACCGTTGAAACACGCGAGCATCAACGTCTTCGAGTTGATGCTTGACGCGCTCCGCAGATTGTTTCAGTGCGATTAGCTCGTCTGGCGGATTGCGCGTTTGAAGCAGTCCCTCAATCCGATCGATAACCTTGAACTCGATCTGATCAATAGCTTGAGCTCGGCGGTCAAAATTCATCTCTTCGTAGAGAGCAGAATTTTTCTCAATGGACTCGATCTCTAACTGTATTTCGTGAGTAACCATTTGTGGCTTACCTATTGGGCGGGGAGACCGCAGTACCAATTTTTCTCCAACAAACTGCTCGAGAATAAAAAATGCGCGCGGCCTAGAGATTGTGCCACGCGCATTTTGATTTTTGCTTGATGGAACCAATCTGCCCCAGTGGTCACTAGAGATGCGTAATGACCGGCGTGCCAATCTGCGCCCAATCAAAAAACCACTTGGCATCGGCAATCGTTGCGTTGATGCAACCATGACTCATCGGATGTCCAAAATTATTGTGCCAGTATGCGCCGTGGATCGCATTTGCGCCTTCAAAGTACATCACCCACGGCACACCCGGCAAATTGTACGCTTCCGCGCCATAACCGCCACTCATGGTTTGTGACGTGATCTTGGTATAGATCGCATACCGTCCAATCGGCGTGGGATGCCAGGACACACCGCTAGAAATGAGAACAGATTTCACCGGCGCGCTACCCTGATACGCTGTCATCGTTTGCCGCGTCAGATCAATATCAATCCATTTGCCATCCGAAGCGGTAACGACCGGCGCAGGTTTCGGCGCAGGCGGTTGCGCGGGTGCGGCATTGGGTTGCGGCGCAGACACAGCAACACGCCCCGGAATACTCAACCGCTGACCGGTATAGATAAAATCGGGATTGTACAAACCGTTAGTTTGCATCACCGCCGAAACCGTGGTGCCAAAGCGTGACGCAACCGAGGCGAGCGTATCACCAGCCACAACGGTGTAGACGTTCCCGTTGATCGGCGCACTAGCAGGTTGACCAGCCGGTGCAGGCGCATTGGGTATCGTATTGCCGCTTGGCACGACTAGCCGTTGACCCGCATAAACAAAATTCGGATTCGGCAAACCATTCGCACGCACGAGCGCATCTATCGTCGTGCCACTACGCGCGGCAATGCTAAACAACGTATCGCCCCAATTCACAACGATCATGCCCGGCGTCGCGGCGACGGCAGGTTGAATCGGCGCCAGCGCCAGCGTAAACACGAGCAACGCCAGTAATATCGAAATCCGCGTGAATTTCCCCATCGAAAACTCCTTTCAGCGTCTTATGTTACTAGCGCCATCTTATCACATCTGAGCCGAATTTTCAAGATGCCCTCATTGGCTTGCCGCGAAATAAATCGCGGCAAGCCAACGAGAAGCTTGCCGCGTCGTCATTATGTATTACCGATTTCCAAACCGCGCCCGCACAAAGTTCAAGACCACACGGTCAATGCGCGCACCGTCCAACAAACGATCTTCCAAATTTTCAACGCCCGCAAATTCGCGAAAGGCGGTTTGCGTCGCGTCATCCCACACGCCGCTCAACTCGCCCGCATAATAGCCGCATGCACGCATCAGCGTTTGCAACTCGCGCGCAATGGGCGCGTCAATCAACAAGACATCTTGCGTATCGGTTTTGCCAAGATACAACCGATGCAAATCCAGCAAGCGCTTCAATTCGTCAATCGGCGTCGGGTGATCGTCCACGCGCAAATCAATATACCGATCATTAAATCCGCCATAGCCGCCTTTGGGCCGCACAACGAGGAGCGCCGCGCTTTCCTGTCCGCGCTTGTCGCCACCCGCCGCTTGCCCTGCCGCGAGTGCCGCCACCAGCCGCTCCGCGAGATCGCCATGCGCCGCGACAAAAGTTTCCGCAAGCGCATCCACCACAGCCGCGCCTGCGAGGATATTGCCCTGCGCCGCGAAATGCTTGCCCGTGACACCGCCCGCCCAGTGAAAACATTTCTCGCCGGTGTAAGTGAACGCGCGCCCGCGCGCATCCACAATCCCCACCTGGCGCTGTGCCGCACCCTTATCCGCCGCGATCAATTTTGCGCCCACTTGTTTTGGCGTCAAGCCCTGTTTCAGCCAGCGCAAGCCGCGCGGACCGAACGCAGTGTTCGCCCACGATTGCGTGGCAATCGCGCCGACGCCCGCTTGCGCCCACGGGACGACCGCACCGACGGAAAGAAATTTCGATTCCACCGCGATGCCCAGTTCATTGGTCTTTGGATCAAACGCCACAATCGAAAATGTAGACGGCTTCATGGTTACGCCTCCTGAGCTAGTCTGTCCATCGCCTCTCGTTTAAGCTCAACCATTAGCAACCCGATCTAGAATTTGTAACCGAATTTGCGTAGCAAATCCTTGCGCCACGCAATCCCAGTTTCATCTTCAATCCCCTTCGGTTTCACACCATCAATGACGCCAAGAATCCCACGACCCTGTTCTGTCTCTGCCACAATGACCTGGACCGCGTTCGCCGTCGCGCAAAAAATGTTCACCACTTCCGGCACCTGTTTGATCGCGCCCAAGACGTTGATCGGAAAAAATCCAGCGCCGAGAAACACGATAAAGGCATGCCCCGCGCCAAGCGCCAACGCATTTTTTTGCGCCAAGGCGATCAACGCTGGCGCGGTGCCGCTGGCGCGCACCAGCGCATCGCCCGACGCTTCGCAAAACGCCACACCGAATTGAATCCCCGGCACTGCCGATACCAGGGCTTCGTGCAAATCTTCGACCGTCTTGATGAAATGCGTTTGTCCCAGGATGACGTTGAGTTCATCAGGATTTTCAATCGTGATAGATTTCAGTTCCATAGGCTTCCTTGTCAGTGATGAAACGCTGGTTTGCTATCGTCAGGTAAAACCATTCGCTCAATTGGGTCCTGACGTGCTAGGGAATCATCCGGCGCGTCCACTCCATCGGATCGACATACTCGCCATGCGCCCACATGCTCCAATGCAAATGCGGCCCCGTCGAAAGCCCCGTCGTGCCGACCTTGCCGATCAGATCGCCTTGCTCCACCATTTGTCCCGCTTGCACCATCAGCGCCGACTGGTGATAGTATGCGCTATACACGCCCACACCGTGATCGATGACCGTCATATTCCCGCGCACCTGGGTCAACCCGGCAAACACCACCATCCCGCGCGCTGGGGCGTAAATGGGCGTGCCGCTATCAATGGCCATGTCCGTGCCTTCGTGTCCGCACGCCCCAACCGGTCCGCCATTATATGAACGCCGCGAACCAAATTGCGCGCTGATCACAGCCCCATACAAGGGCTGGCGAAACACGCCATTCCACAAACGTGATGGCGTATACTTGTTCACCAACGTAGCCAGTTGCGCCGCCTCACGATTGACCAACGTCGGCTCGAGCAGAGCGCCTTTACCGGGTGGCAAGGTAATGGATTGCACGACGAACGCGGTTGCCAAAACATTGAGCGCGGCTGTTTCGGTGCTGGCTTGCCCGTCGCTATCGGTTGTCGTCACAGAGATTGGTACACTGCCGATTTTAGCGCACCGCGAAATCCCCACAATCGCATAAAAAAATCCAACACTGCGCGTGAACACCAGCGGCTGTCCGTTAAACATGCCCGTCACTGATGCCAGGTTTGGGCGCGCAACCTGGATCAACACCGTGCCGCCTTGGCGCGCCACCGGCGGATCGATCACCAAACCTGGTTTCGTCGCGGTCGCAGTGCTTGGAATTGCCACGGCTTGCCCAACCGCAATCAAGTTTGAGTTTGCAATGCCGTTCAATTGCTCCAACGCATTGATCGTTGTGCCATAGCGCAACGCAATACCCAGCAAAGTGTCTCCCGCTTGCACCGTATAACCCGCCGCGGTGGCAGTGAGCTCCGAAGCATTTGCCCCACTATTACCGCCACTCGGCACGAGCAATTTCTGTCCCACTTGAATCACATCGCTTGCGCCAATCCCATTCAACTGTTTAATGATCGGCACTGTGGTATGGTACTTGAGCGCAATCGCAAAAAGCGTGTCGCCGCTTTGCACCACATACGAATCCGGCGCGCCTTGCGGCGGCGCGGCATTGGCGCGCGCCAACGTCATCGTCACCAATAGCGCACTCAACAAACCAATTTCCAATCCTCGCCAAACGAATCGCATCACTTGCTCCTTTCAGGCACACCACTATTATAGCATTTTTCAAGACAGCCAACAACGCGCTTTACTTGCGAGTCGCTCGGGATAAACTTGCATCCTTGCGAGATCCTGCACCAACGAGCGGGCGCGCCACTCTCGCCATCACGAAATCGGTTTTGACAAATTTTTAAGGAAAGAGTATATTTGCTATCCAAATGGTATTGACATTCATATCGAATTGTTTTTTTTGCCAGATCAATAACGCTTGCGAGTAACTTGAGAACAACTCTTATGCTGATGATTGAAATAACTCGCACAGTAATCCAAATTTAGTACTGGTGATTTTTTGATCACATCACTCGGTACACATCAATTGGTGAAATGACCATGGCGGCTCTGTGCTCGTACTGCGGGACACAAAATCTCGACGACAGCAAATACTGCAAAAGTTGCGGCACCCGTCTAGTCTCGGTTGCGCGTTTTAATTGCCGCAAATGCGGCACCGCCAACCAAGCCGGCAGTGCCTATTGCCGCAAATGCGGCGAACACCTCGAAGCAACTCCAACCGCGGCGGCATCCACCTCCAGCGCGAAAAGCCAACCCGCTCCATCTGCTAGCCATGTTCCTCCACCCGCGCCCGAGCGCATCGCCCCTGAGCGCAATACACCATTAGCGCACGAACCCACACTCCACAGCCCGCGCGTCACCGTTCTCGATTCAGTCCCGCCCAGCACGCCGGAAGAATCCGGTCATGGCACGCCAACACCCAGCGAACCTGTCCCAGAATGGCTGGAGCGATTATATAAAACCGCATCGCCCAAAGGATTGACGGCGAAAACCCGGCTCGTGCCTACCCACGAATTGATTCGCATGGCGAATGCTATTGGCATTGACGTGGACTATAGCACCCTCCGCTTTTGGCAAAAACGCGGTCTGGTGCAAAAACCGGTGCGGGGGCCGGTGGAAAATGGACGCGGCACGCGCGGCTATTACGATGCGTCACTGATCGATCGGATCGGTTTTATTCGCGAGATTCAAAAATCGTATTCGATGGGACTCGACACGATCCGGGAAGAACTCGAACAACTGGATCGCCAACTCGCGCATCTTGAGCCGGAACAAATGCCGCGTCCGTACGCACAACGCCTCGCCGAATTACAAACGCAACGCGATGCCGAATCGCGGCGCACGTTGCTCTCGGTGATTAGCAAAGCCCTTGGGCTTGACCCGGATGAAATCGCGACCATCGTCGTCCGCAAAAAAGACGGGCAGACCATTCGCTTTCTCCCCGGCAAGGTCATGAACGAAACCGAAAAATAAATCGGCCAACGAAATGGATTGACAAATAAATTGTTCTAGCGATAATGTGATCAAAGGCAATGACGGAAACAAGTAATCGTTTATGATCGGACAGCGACCAAGACGGAACGCGGTGCAAGTCTTGGCAGAACCAAACGACAAAATTCCTTCCCGAGCCGCACGCGCGAAATCGTTTTTGAACTTGGCGAAACTAGTGCGCGCCGTCCGTCCAACGTTATGCGGACAACCGATGTTGGTCGGCATCAAGCGGATCGCGCATCGCGCGATCAACAAGGGTGGTACCGCGAGACACAGCTCTCGTCCCTTTTCTGGGATGAGAGTTTTTTATTCAATTTGGAGCAACCATGGACCTAACCTTTCACCTCGTGCCGCAAAAATACTTTGAGGCCTGCAATCCGCAAACCGATTACACGCCCGAACCGTTTACGCGTGACGGCTTTATTCATTGCACCGATGGCGCAGACGAAATGGCGCGGACGGCGAATCGGTATTACAAAGCAAACCGCGAACCGCACCTGTATCTCTACATTGACAAATCACTCGTGCGCGCACCCCTGCGCTATGACGCCGCGCCGCACATCTATCCGCATATTTATGGCGCGCTCAATCGGGATGCCATTGTGGCGATCCATCCGGCGCGCCGCGAACCGGATGGCACCTTTATTGCGCCGGAGCCGCTGTGACCCTCAAAGTAAAATACCCAGCCGCGTTGGCCGCATTGCAGTACCGCGATTTTCGGTTGCTCTGGAGCGGGCAACTCGTTTCGCAAATCGGCACGCAGATGCAAGCCGCCGCGCTCAATTGGCACATTTACAAACTCACCGGCTCACCGGTCATGCTCGGCTTGACCGGCTTGGTACGCGTCGTGCCGATCATCGTGTTCTCGCTCGCCGGCGGCGTCTTTGCCGATGCGCGGGATCGGCGGCGGGTGTTGCTCATCACGCAAAGTTTGATGTTATTCTTTGCCGCGTTACTCGCGTTAGCGACGAACACGGATCTGATTTCAATTTGGATCATTTACGCCATCGCCGCGTGCACCGCCGCAACGGTTGCCTTTGACAGCCCCGCGCGCCAAGCGCTCGCGCCGAATCTAGTCCCAACGCACGCGTTGACTAATGCCATGTCGTTAAATAATGTGATGATGCAAGTTGCTTCGATTGCCGGACCTGGGTTAGCGGGCATTGTCATCGCAATCCTGGGTTTCGCCGGCGTGTATTGGCTCAACGCCGCATCGTTTCTTGCCGTGCTGGTCGCGCTCGTCTTTCTCCGCACCCCCACGCAGAAAAATCTTGGCGCGGCAAAGGTAACTTCCGGCGCGTTAGTCGAGGGACTTCGATTTGTCTTTAGCACCAAAATTATTATGGCGACGATGTTGCTTGATTTTCTCGCCACGTTTTTCTCATCCGCCACCGCGCTCCTGCCGATTTACGCGGATCAAGTCTTGCACATTGACGCCGTAGGTTACGGCGTGCTCGTCGCGGCAGAATCGGTGGGTGCGGTCGTGGCTGGCTTGGCGATGGCGCGCGCGGGTAATGTCCGGCGGCAAGGCGCAATCCTGCTTACATCGGTTGGCGCGTATGGCGTAGCAACCGCGTTATATGGCGCATCCACCTTATTCGCATTATCATTTTTCTTTCTCGCGCTCATCGGCGCATCGGACACGGTCAGCACAATTTTGCGCAACACCATTCGCCAGCTCGCGACGCCAGATCACATTCGCGGGCGCATGACCTCGGTCAATATGATTTTCTTTATGGGTGGTCCGCAATTGGGCAACCTCGAAGCCGGGCTAGTTGCCGCCGCATTCAGCGCGCCGGTCTCGGTGATCAGCGGCGGCGTGGCAACGGTGCTCATTGTCGGCATGGTGGCATGGCTCGCGCCGCAATTGCGAAATTATCAAGCGCACTAACTGGGACATGGTTACAAGGAGGCATTGATGCTAAACGAACTCGATCAATTGCGCGGCAACGCGCTCAACGAACTCGCCCCGATTTGGGATGATGCGCCACTGGAAGCATGGCGCGTCAAGTTTCTCGGACGCAACGGTTTGCTTGCCGCGGCAATGACTGGACTGGGCGCGCTTGCGAAAGAAGAGCGTCCCGCCGCTGGCAAATTGGCGAACGAAACCAAAGCCGCGCTTGAAACCGCGTTTGCGGACAAACTCGGCAAGATGAAACAACGCGCGCTTTCTGCATCGCTTGAAAGTGAGCCGCTCGATGTGACGTTGCCGGGGCGCGCCGTGCGGCGCGGCCGCTTGCATCCCGCAACGTCCAACCTGCGCGAGATTTACCGCATCTGGGGCGATATGGGCTTTCAGGTGTTTCGCTCGCGCGAAGTCGAATCGGACGAGACGAATTTTCAATTGCTCAACATTCCGGAACATCACCCCGCCCGCGATAATTGGAGCACGTTCTATATTGCGGACACGGCGCAGCGCGTTTTACTACGCACGCATACCTCGCCAGGACAAATCCGCGCGATGCGCCAACTCGGCGCAAACGGCACGCAACCGGTGCGCGTGATTTTGCCTGGCATGTGTTATCGCTATGAGCAAATCAGCGCGCGATATGAAATTCAATTCAACCAGGTCGAAGGTCTTGCCATCGGCCGCAACATTACATTCGCCGACTTGAAAGGCACACTCACTGAATTTGCGCGGCGCATGTTTGGCGAACGCCCCGTGCGCTTTTACGGCGATCACTTTCCGTTCACCGAACCCAGCGCGCAAATGGATGTGCAATGTATCATTTGCGATGGCAAAGGTTGCCCAATGTGCAAACACACCGGCTATCTCGAAATCCTGGGCGCAGGGATGGTGCACCCAACCGTGCTTCGCAACGGCGGCTATGATCCCAACACGTGGAGTGGTTTCGCGTTCGGCATGGGCGCGGAACGCATCGCCATTTTGAAAAATCGCATCGAAGACATCCGCTATTTCTGGGGCAACGATTTACGATTCTTGGAGCAATTCTAAAATGAAACTACCACTTTCTTGGATTCGCGATTACGTTGATCTCAAAATCTCGCCGGAAGAGTTGGCGGAGCGATTAACCTTCGCTGGCTTGGAAGTCGAGCAGATGGAATATATTGGCGTGCCGCGCCCAGCGGGTTCAGCCGCGAGCGGCGACAAACCCGAACTCGCCTGGGATCGCAAAACGCTCGTCGTCGGAAAAATCTTGGCGATCACGCAACACCCCAACGCGGATCGCTTGACGTTGGCAACCGTGGACGTGGGCGCGGCTGAGCCAATCCAGGTGGTCACTGGCGCGCCGAACATTCACGTCGGCGAAGCGGGACACCGGGTTGCGTTCGCGCTGGAAGGCGCGCGGTTGTATGACGGACACGCCGAGGGCTGGAAATTGATGACGTTGAAGAAATCAAAAATTCGCGGCATCGAATCCGGGAGTATGGTTTGTTCCGAAAAAGAATTGGCGATCAGCGAAGAACACGATGGCATTATTTTGTTGCCCAGCGACGCGCCCATCGGAATGCCACTCGCCGATTATCTCGGCGATATTATTTTCGACATCAAGATCAATCCGAACATGGCGCGGTGCGCGTCCGTGATCGGCATCGCGCGCGAAGTTGCCGCGCTGACCGGGCAACCGTTGCGCCCGGTGCCGCAAACCATTACCGCGAGCGGCGCGCCGATCCGGGATCAGCTCAACATGCTGATTCAAAATCCAGAACTCAATCCGCGTTTCACCGCCGCGTTATTGCGCGATACCACAATTCAACCCTCGCCGTTCTGGGTGCAACGCCGCTTGAGTATGGCAGGGATGCGTCCGATCAACAACATCGTGGACGTAACCAATTACGTCATGCTCGAAACCGGGCAACCGTTGCACGCATTCGATTATGACAAACTTGTTGCGCGCGCCGGCGGCAAATCGCCCACGATCATCACGCGACTAGCGCAAACCGGCGAAGAACTAGAAACACTCGACGGCGTGAAACGCAAACTCGATTCCTTCACGATCCTGGTTTGCGACACACACGGCGCATTGTCTATCGGCGGGGTGATGGGCGGCGCGGCTAGTGAAGTATCTGCAACAACAAAAAATGTTTTGCTCGAAGCGGCGGCATGGGAATACATCAACATTCGCAAAACCATGGCGGCGCAACACCTGGCATCCGAAGCTGGATATCGTTTCAGTCGTGGCGTGCATCCGGCGCAAGCGGAAACCGGGTTGCGGCGCGCCATTGAATTGATGCGCGAACTCGGCGGCGGCGTAATTGCGCAAGGCATCGCAGACGAATATCCTGCCAAGCCCGTGCCAATTGTCATCCATTTACCCATCGCCGAAGTGAAACGCTTGCTCGGCGTCGAAATTCCAACGGAGCAAATCGTAAAATATTTGACCAGTCTCGAATTTCAAGTGGACGGCGGGCAATCTCCCTTGTCGGTTTTGCGCATCACCGTTCCCGAGCATCGCCTCGACGTGGACGGGACGGACGATTTGATCGAAGAGATCGCGCGGCTCTATGGCTATGACCGCTTGCCGAATTCACGGATGAACGATGAACTGCCGCCACAGCGCGCCAACGTCGACCTCGAACAAGAAGAAGTCGTGCGCGATGTGTTGATCGAGGCTGGCTTGCAAGAAGTGATCACATACCGCATGACCACGCCTGCGCGCGAAGAAGCCTTCGCGTTTGCCGCGCGCGATTACGCCCGCATCGAAAATCCCATCAGCGCGGATCGCGCGGCGTTGCGCCAAACCCTCACGGCAAACTTGATCGAACTCGCGTTAGCGAATTTGCGGTATCGTCCGCGCGTCGCCTTGTTCGAGATCGGTCCGGTGTTTTGGTGGCGCGGCGCGGACGAACCTTGGTTGCCGCGTGAAATGGCGGACGCATTGCCGGAAGATCGCGAACGCCCGCTACCGCTTGAACGCCGCCGCCTCGGAATTGTGATCGCGGGTCCGCGCGCTGAACCAGGTTGGCAAACCAGCGACGCGACGCCGATGGATTTCTATGATCTCAAAGGGATTCTCGAAGCATTGCTCGCGGGTTTGCACCTGAGCGACGCCGCGTTCACGCCCGCGCACCACGCGGCATTTCATCCGGGCCGCGCCGCGACGCTGAAACTCGGCGATGCCGTGATCGGCGTGTTCGGCGAATTGCATCCCGCCGTGCGCGAAAAATTTGATCTGCCACCGCAAGCGATTCTCAGCGGCGAATTTGATCTCGATGCTTTGCTCACGCGCGCGACCACCGCGTTTCGCGTAACATCGCTGTCGCGCTTTCCGGCCGTCACGCAAGACCTCGCCCTGGTGATGGACGACAACGTGCCGGCTGAACGCGTGCAAACGTTGATGGCGCAGACTGGCGGCACTTTGCTTCAAAGCGTCGTCTTGTTCGATGTGTATCGCGGCGATCAAATTCCCGCCGGCAAAAAATCATTGGCGTACACGTTGACCTTCCAAGCGCTGGATCGCACGCTGACCGATGACGATGCGGCAAAACTGCGCGGCAAAATCGCGCAACGCTTGCAACGCGAACTGGGCGCGCAAGTGCGCGGAGCATAAGCCAGACCTGTCAGGTCGCTCACCCGAAAACCTGACAGGTCTTTTAATTTGTGATATACTTTTTGCAAGGAGGCGCGCCATGAAACTCACTCGCACGCAAATTGCATTGATCGTGCTGGCTCTCTTGATCATGTTGATCGTACTAGGGCGCTGTTTTAATGCGGCGTGATCCTGGCAGGTCACGCGCGCGGACACGCCACCAGGAGGTCGAGATGAATTTACTAGGCGGTTTCAATTGGTTGGATTTGTTTTTGCTGTTACTCGCCATCACCAGTATTGGCTTGGGCTACCAGCAAGGGCTACTTCGCCAAGTGATCGGGCTTGCCGCGCTCTACATTGCGGCGATCCTGGGCGCACAATACTTTAGCGTCGTCGGAGCTTGGATTCGGTTTATCACCTTTCAACCCAACCCTAACCGTTTCTTAAACGCAATCTCGTTTTTCATCATCGTCGTCGTCGTGTGGCTCATCCTGACCTGGCTCGCCTTTGACGCCTATCGATCCGTCAAATTCAAACTCGTGCCCTTGATCGATCAACTCGGCGGCGGGATTATTGCGCTCGTCGCCATGCTCATCACCACCAGTTTGGTCTTGTCCGTGGTCCTCTTTTCCATCGGGGAAACGTGGCCCGGCGGCGAGACCGTCCGCATGATGATCGGCGCCGCCTTGGAAACATCGCGCCTCGTGCCCATGTTCGAGTCGTATAAACCCATGTTGCTCAATACGCTCGGACCCTGGTTACCCGCCGGATTGCCGGCAATCTTCAATTTATCCTAAATCCAAAACGCCACACAGAAATGAATCCAAAATATTTTCGCACACTCGAATTTGATAAAATCCTCGCACGGCTTGCCGCGCATTGCGCGTTCGCCGCGAGTGAACACCTGGCGCGCGCGCTAACCCCCTCCACCGACGCGGAAGAAATTACGCGGTGGCAAAGCGAGACCAGTGAAGCCCGCGCGCTCCTCGAACAACATTCCGAAATGAGCATCGGCGGCGCGCGCGACGTGCGCCCGCTGACCCGCAACGCGCGCATCGGCGCGATCCTACAACCGCTCGATCTGATCGAAGTGCGCCAAACCTTGCTTGCCGCGCGTACGTTGCATCGCGCGCTCGGCAAAATGGAAACACTCTATCCGCGCCTCGCCGCGCGCGCCACCACACTCGCCGAGTTGCCGGGCTTGGTGGACACGATCGCACGCGCGATCAACGACCGCGCCGAAGTGTCCGACAATGCGTCGCCGGAACTCGCGCGCATTCGGCACGAACTCAACACCGTGCGCGCGCGCCTGATGGAAAAACTGCAACGCTTTATTACCTCGACCGCGAACGCTAAAATTGTCCAAGAACCCATCATCACGCAACGCGATGGGCGGTATGTCGTCCCGATTCGCGCCGAAGCCAAAGGCAAAATGTCCGGCATTGTCCACGACACAAGCGCGAGCGGCGCAACCTTGTTCATCGAACCGCTTGCCGCTGTCGAGATGGGCAATCGCGTGCGCGAGCTGGAACGCGAAGAAGCGCGTGAAGTGGAGCGCATTTTGCGTGAACTCACCGCGCTCGTCGCCACGCACGCCGACGAAATTGATTGGACGGTGGAAACACTCGCCGAGATCGATCTGGCATTCGCCAAAGCGCATTATTCGGCGGAGATGCGCGGCATCGAGCCAAAATTCAAAATTCAAAATTCAAAAATAGATTCACCCGCTCACCTGGAAGCTCGGTTTTGGAATTTAGAATTACTGGATGCGCGGCATCCCTTGATCGAGCCCGACCGCGTAGTAGCCAACACCATTCGGCTCGGCGGCGATTTTTCAATTCTGATCATCACGGGACCAAACACCGGTGGCAAAACCGTGTCGCTAAAAACCGTTGGCTTGATCGTATTGATGGCGCAGAGCGGCTTGCATATTCCCGCGCGCGAGGGCTCGCACTTGATTGTTTTCTCCGGTGTCTTTGCCGATATTGGCGACGAACAATCCATCGAACAATCACTGTCCACGTTTTCATCGCACCTGCGTAACATTACGGAAATTTTACGCGAGACGGATGCGCACTCACTCGTCCTGCTCGATGAACTCGGCGCGGGCACCGACCCCGTGGAAGGTTCCGCGCTCGCGCGCGCAATCCTCACGCACTTGCTCGCGCGCAAAATTCCCGCGCTCGTCGCCACGCATTATGCGGAACTCAAAGCGTTCGCGCACACTACCCCCGGCGTGCAAAACGCTTCAATGGAGTTTGATGTCGAAACAGTTTCACCGACATACCGTTTGACCATTGGCTTGCCGGGTCAATCGAATGCGTTTGCAATTGCATCCCGGCTCGGACTCGATCCGCAAATCATCGAACAAGCGCGCACAGCCTTGTCGCGCAACGATGTTGAGCTGGAAACGATGCTCGCGGAAATCAAACGCGCACAACAACAAGCCAGCTCCGCGCGCGCGCACGCCGAATTGGAACAACATCAAGCGGAACAACGCGCAACCGAAGCGCGCCGCCAGCTTGCCGAAATCGAAAGGACCAAGGCGGATATCTTGGAACGCGCCCACGAAGAAGCTCAAGCCGAAATCGCGCTGGCGCGCGACGAGTTGGCGCGCTTGCGGCAAGCGTGGCGCGCGGTCTCGCTCACGCGCGATTTCATTGCGAACGAACAAGCCAAACTCGATACGTTGGCGGGCGAATTGCCCGCGCCGCCGAAACCCAAATTTCTGCCTGTGCCACCCGTGCCGGTTGAACCAGGTCAAGTGGAACTCGGCGACAGCGTGTGGGTCGCCAAGTTAAATCAACCGGGCAAGGTCATTGCGCTCGACGCCAGCGGCGCAGATGTCCAGGTCGGCAGTTTTCGTGTCCGCTTGAAAACGGACGAACTCGGCGAAAAAATTGTCGAGCAATTCAAAGCGCACGAAACCACCGTTAGCACGATTACACTACCCACCGCAGAATCGCCCGGCGTCGAAGTTAGTTTGCGCGGCATGCGCGCGGCGGACGCGCTCGATAAATTGGACAAGTATTTGGATCGCGCATACTTGGCGGGCTTGCCGTATGTGCGCGTGGTGCATGGCAAAGGCACCGGCACACTACGTAAGCTGGCACGCGATCTGTTGCACGAACATCCGCTCATCGCCTCTATCCGGGAAGCCGCGCCGCACGAAGGCGGCGAAGGCGTTACCATTGCAAAACTTGTATCGCGTTAGAACCATGAGGATGCAATGCCCAAAGCTAAATGCGCCTATTGCGAATTAACCACGGATTTATCGTTAAATGACAGCGCCGATTTGCGCGGCGTCGTCACGACGCTGATCAGTCACACGCTCTTGCATTTCGGCGTGCACGCGGCAGACGTACTGCTCTACGATGCGGGCGCGCAAAAGTTGGTCTATGCCGGCGGGCGCGGCTTTCGCACCAACGATTATGACAAAGCGGTGTTTCGTTTAGAAAATACCGTGCCAGGTCAAGTCGTGCAAGAACGCCGCATCATGTGCATCGGCAACCTGGCGCACGCAAAAAATGAATTTGCGCGCGCGGCCGATTTACTCGACGACAAGTTTATTTCCTATGTGGGCGCGCCGCTCATCATCAACAACCAACTCAAAGGCGTTCTCGAAATTTTCCACCGCGAAGCCCTCAACCCAAGCGAAACCTGGCTCGCGGCACTGGCGCAGATCGCCGAAAAAGGCGCGATCGCATTAGGCAATACCTTGCTCGTACGGCGCTTGCAACGATCCAACCTTGAATTGGCAACCGCGTTCGACGCAACAATCGAGGGCTGGTCACACGCGCTCGAACTGCGCGATGCCGAACCGAAAGGACACACGGCGCGCGTCACCGAAATGACTGTGGAATTTGCGCGGCTCATCGGCATTGGCGAAGCGGACTTGGCACACATTCGTCGCGGCGCGTTATTGCACGATGTCGGCAAAATGGGCATTCCCGACAGCATCCTGCTCAAAACCGAAACCCTCACCGACGACGAATGGATCATCATGCGCCGCCATCCACTCATCGCGTTTGAACAATTACAAACGATTGAATTCATGCGCCCCGCATTGATGATTCCGTATTGCCACCACGAAATGTGGGACGGCTCCGGGTATCCGCAAGGATTAAAAGGCGAACAAATTCCGCTGTTCGCGCGCCTCTTTGCACTGGTGGACGTGTGGGACTCGTTGCGCTCGGATCGTCCCTTCCGCAAAGCATGGCCCGAGGAAAAAGTGCGCGCGTACATCACTGACCGCGCCGGTAAACATTTCGATTGGCAACTGGCGGATAAATTTCTCAAACTGCTCGAAAGCGGCAAGCGCAAGCAAATGGACAAGGACCCCGAATTTCATCACACCTACCTCACGACCAAGTTTGATATTTAATTTGCATTTGCTTTGACAATTAGAACAAATGTGTGGTATAATCTCTGTGTCGCCAAAAACGACAAACTTACTTTGGCCCCGGTCAGCCAAACATTTAGGAGGATGAAATGTACCAACGGATCGTTCTGGTCGGGAATCTGGGACGGGATCCCGAAATGCGCTACACGCCGCAAGGCACGCCCGTGACAACGTTCAGTATGGCAACCAGCCGCAAGTACACCACCGCCGATGGTCAATTGAAAGAAGAAACGCAGTGGTTTCGGATTTCTGTGTTCGGCAAGCAAGCTGAAACAGTCAATCAGTATCTCACTAAAGGCAGTAAAGTACTCGTCGAGGGATCGCTGACCTCAGACGAAACGGGTAGTCCGCGTTTATGGACAGACAAGGAAGGCAAAGTGCGCTCGTCGTTTGAAGTGCGCGCGCAAACCGTCCGCTTCCTTAGCAGTAAACGCGATGCCGCGCCGAGCGCAGGCGCGCCTGCCGGTGCAAGTGCCAGCACGGCCGCAAGCGAAGTGGGCTATGACGAGCCAAGCGGCGGCGAAGAGTTACCGTTCTAACTAAAAATTGAATAGCAAGCCGCTTGCAATGCAAGCGGCTTTTTTTGTGCCATTTCAAAAATAAAAATCAGCCCAATTGTTTAATCGGGCTGATTTTTGTGCGATCTTTATGTACTGCCGAGCCGGTTGGTCACCTGGCTAAACACATTGGCGATTTGCGGGCCCATGACCGCCAATACGGCGATCACAACGAGAGCGACGAATACAAGAATGAGCGCGTACTCGACGAGACCCTGACCTTTTTGATGCAGTAAATACACTTGATCACCTCCCTTCTTGCAGGCATTATACGCGCACACAAATGTTCCCGCAATGGGGCAATGGTGTCAGACCAAGTGAAATTCGCTACAATCCCATTTCGCGCGGGAGCGCTTGCGCCGAGGAGCGTGCGCCTTGCCGCACCCGCAACAGCAACGCAATTAGCCCAGCGATAGAACCCAGCGCCGCAACGCTCACTAGCACACCGCCCCAGGGCGCCTCGTTGCGTGGCGCAACGTGCATGACTTGGCCATGCCGATGCTGTGCGGCTAATTGCAAGCCGGTGTGCAAGCGCGCACGAAATGCCGGTGTTGGCAGAGCTGGCGTGAGCGCCTGTTTAACTTGCCAAGCCATTGGATCGATTTCTTTTTCGGTTATCATTTTTCCTCCGCGATCGGATAGACTACGGTGCCAATCACGCCTGGTCCAAAATGCACGGCAAGCGACAAGGTAATGTCGCCGACAAATGCATCAACGCAATGAATAGTCTGTTTCGCGCGCGCCAACAATTCGTCGGCTTCGCCGCGCACCTGACTATGAATCACCGCGAAATTCACCGCGGCATCGCCAGCCGCCGCTTGCGCCAGTTCCAATAAATGATCCAGCGCCGCGCGCCGCGAATGCACGCGCCCATCGGCAAATAATTTGCCCTCATGCAAGGTAACCACCGGTTTGATGTTCAACAGCGATGCGACAAGCGCTTGCAAATTGCCGATGCGTCCACTCATTTGCGCGTACTTGAGCGTCGCGAGCGTCAGCGAAATGCGCGCGTTTTGCCGCGCTTGATTGAGCCGCGCGAGAATATCCCCCGCACTGGTACCCACCCGCGCCATCTGCGCCGCCTCGACACACATAAACCCCATCGCCGCCGAACCCGATAAGGTATCAAAGGGGATGACGCGAATGTCATCCGCCACTTGCGCCGCCGCCACCATCGCCGAATTTAGCGTGCCGCTCAACGTACTGGCAACATGAATCGAGAGAATCGTGTCATAGCCTTGCTGTCCCCAATACTGATACGCTTGCACAAATTGTCCCACCGATGGTTGCGACGTTTTCGGCAAGACGCCGAGCGTGTTGATCTTTTCGTAAAACTCGGTCGCGTTCAGCGTCACCCCTTCAAGGTATTCGGTTTCGCCAAAACGGATATTCACTGGCACAACGCCAATCTCATAATTTTGAAAATAGCTCGTCGGCAAATCGCAGGACGAGTCCGTGATAATTTTAATTTTTGCCACAATGATACCTTTACGCAGGTTTCAAAAATTTTGCGCGCTCAGTTCATCGCGCAACGCGAGCAACGTGCGATGGTACAAGGATTTGATCGCGCCTTCACTTCGTCCCATGATGCGCGCAATATCGGCATTGGATAGTTCGTCCACAAATTTGAGAATCAGCAATTCTTGACGTTCTGCCGGTAATTGGCGAATCAAACCGAGAAGCATTTGCGCTTGTTCGCTTTGCTCCGCCAGGTGATGCGGACTCGCGCCTTTTTCGACGATGGTCGTATCGTCGAGCCGGATATTGCGATGCCGACTGCGGTCGCGATGCCAGTTCGCCACGAGATTGTGCGCGATGCGATACAGCCACGCGACAAACGGTGCGCCGCGATCCCGGTATTCGTCAATATGACCCAACGCGCGATAGAATACGCGCGCCGTCAAATCCTCAGCTTCGTGCGTATCGCCGGTGCGATAATAAATATAATTATAGATGCGATCTACATAGCGCTCGTACAATGCGCCAAATGCGTCGCCGCTTGTTTTAGCGCGCGCGACAAGCGCCGCTTCGTTGTCAGACAACCTGGCTCCCAAATACGCGCCGTGGCGTTGTCGTTTGCTACAACACCACGGCGCGCGCGTCGTTACGTGCCATCGTTCAGCGCAGATGCACTCACGCCCTGGCTGTGAGCCGTGGGCGTTGAGCGCATGGCCCTAGTCCGTGTAGAACGCCAGCCCAATTGCATTGGGTCCCGTATGGACACCAATTACCGGTCCGATCTCGGTCATGACAAATTCTTTACAGTCGTACTCGGCGCGAATCACTTGCTCCAAATCCGCCGCCGCTTGGTGTGCTTGCGCGTGCAACACCGAGACATGCACTGGCTTGTGCTGGGTGCGCTCCGCCATGATTTCGAGCAGGCGTTTGAGCGCCTTGGCTCTTGACCGTGGCTGTTCCAATGGCTCAACCAACCCGTTCTCAATCTGCAACATCGGTTTGACGTTTAACAGCGTGCCCAACATCGCACGCGCGCCGCCAATCCGACCGCCGCGTTTGAGATATTCGAGCGTGTCGAGGACAAAGATGAGATTCATTTTTGGAATGAGCGCGTTGATCATCGCCAAAATTTCTTCGCGCGATTTACCCGCTTCAGCGGCTTGCGCGGCGGCGACTACAATCAGCCCTAGCGCCATCGAAAGCCAGGGCGTATCCACGATCGTTAAAGGTAATGCTTTTTTCAAGTGCGTTTCGAGTTCCGTTTTTGCGGCACAGGCCGAAGCATACGTGCCACTCAACTTGCTCGGCAAATGCAATGACACGATTTCCTTGCCGGCATCCAACAACGGCTGGTACACTTGCATGAAATCGCCTGCCGAGGGCTGGGATGTGGTTGGGTGATCTTTTGCCGTCGGCAACATTTCGTAAAATTGTTGATTCGTCAGATCAATGCCGTCGCGATATTCTTGCCGACCGAAGATTGCTTTCAGCGGCACAATGGTAATGTTGTGTTGCTGTTGCAACGCGGGCGGCATATTCACCGACGAATCCGTGACAATGTTAATCATTCGCTCCTTTCATCGAGTTGGTTGTACGGACTGAATACACAATCCAGACCGTTCCGAGCGTGGCGAGCAAAACCAAAACCGCCGCAAGCGCGAACGTGAGTACCCCGGCGGGCAAGAGCGTCGCCAGGTTCACACCCCGGCTCGATAAAAAAATACTGCTCCCGCTCATGATGATCGCCACAGCGTTCCAAAGCGCATGAACCAAAACGCTCACGCCAAATGCCAAAGCTAGTCTGCCCCACCTCCCTTCGACGCGCGCGGCGTACCACCCGCGTCCCATCGTGACGCCATTTCCAACGTGCATCACTGTTGCGCCCACACGCGTCAACATCGTTAGCGCCCAGGCATCCAAACCACCACTGCCATTCAGCGCGCTTTCGATCACCGCAAACCCAGCGCCCGCGCTCATGCCCCACAAGATCGCATCGGCAAGCGTGGTACGCCGCGGATCCATAAACGCAACCAGCAACGTCTTGACCGTTTCTTCGATGATTGGCACGATGAGCGCAATATAGCCCAGAACGATCGTGACGATCACCGGATTGGATGCGAGTTGCATGATTTGCGCCGCATCGTCAATTTGCGCGAACTGACCTTGCCATTGTTCTAACGTCGCCTGCCCGTTTGGGATCAGCGCCATCACGCCGATAACGCCGACCAAGATGATAACCCCAACGAGGAGTTCCAGAATCAGCGCGAGAAATGTCGCGCCGAGCGCGCCCCACGTGAACGACGCGGCGAGCGCGCGAATGTGCGAGGTTTTGCCAAGCCGGTGCGCCGCATACGCTACAAATGCCAGCGGCGGAATACTCGACGCAAGAATGTGCCAGGGCGGAAAAAGGTATGCCGAGCCACGTGGAATATTTTGAGTAACTAGGCCTAACCCAAGCGCCACGCCAAAAATCAAAATCAAGACGAACACAGGCGGAAACGCCCGCGCGGCGGAACGCGGTTCGCGTCCGCGCCAAGCCACTAGACCTTGCCAGCCAAGCGCCACACCCAGGATCACGCCCACGCCAGCGAGCGAACCCAGCACGGTATTTGTGGCAATGTCTGACCCGGCAAAATTATTGCGAAGCGGCAAGATGACATAGAACAAGGTCGCGCAGAGCCCGCACGATAATAAGAGCGCCGCGAGCGCAAGCAACGCGATCCCCGCCGCGAGCAATGCATTGCGGCGCGGCGCGGACGCAACAATTGATTTTGCCGCATCCGGCGCATTGCCAGCAGGCAAATCAGCTAACGTGGATTCAACGAGTGGAGAAACTGGCAAATTTTCCAAAAAGATCAACCTTGGTATGCTTGAAATTAACGACAAGCGGGTAACGCAAACAAAGCGCTAGGCATCCTGATCGAGTGTCAGTTGATAAACCTCGCGGCGCTCGCGTCCCGATTCACGCGCCACTTGTTTCGCCGCATCGGTGCGCGACACACCCGCGTCTAACAACGCGCGCATCGCTTGGATCACGCGCGCATCGTCCCAAGTTGGCAACGATGCGCTCTGCGCGTCAACCGGCGCGCCGCCGATCACGAATGTAAATTCACCGCGCGGCGTATGTTCGGCGAAATGCGCGCGCGCTTGGTTCACCGTGCCACGAAAAAATTCTTCGTACAGTTTCGTCAGCTCACGCGCAATGACTATCGCCCGGTCATCGCCGAGCATGGCGGCAATATCATCCAATGCATCGCCAACGCGATGCGGCGCTTCATAGCAAACAAGCGTGCGTGGTTCGCGTGCCACAGTTTGCAAAAACGCGCGGCGCGCATTTTTCTGACGCGGGAGAAAACCGAGGTAGACGAATTGATCCGTCGGCAAACCAGAAGCAACAAGCGCGGAGATCACGGCATTCGCGCCCGGAATCGGCACCACGCGAAAACCCTTGGCGAGCGCGGCGCAGACCAGATCATAACCTGGATCGGACAAGCCTGGCATCCCAGCTTCCGAGATCACCGCCACATCACCCTGCTCAAGCGCGGTCAAAATCGTTTGCAATTTTGCCGGATGGCTATGCTCAAAGTACGCTGTGAGCGGCGTCGCAATCTGAAAATGCGTGAACAAGTTGCGCGCCGTGCGCGTGTCTTCGGCGGCAACCAACGCGACCTCTTTCAAGACGCGAAGCGCGCGCATTGTCATGTCTTCTAAATTTCCAATCGGCGTGGCAACGAGGTAAAGTATTCCCATGAAATCCTGGCAGAGACGTTTGACGCACAACCCCCATCACGTTTCGGCAACCATGATCCATCAGCGGTCGGTATTATACCCGCAATCCGCACAATCGTCCACAACAAATTTACAAACCACCCCGCTCGGTGTATAATGCCAGCGTGAAGCCAGAAATCGCAATCGCCCAACTCAGCATCGTGGATGGCGCGTGGCAAGAATCGCCGGATAATGTTGCGCTCTTTGCCGAAGCATCGCTCTTTGAAGGCAGTTTGGAGCGCGGCAGTTTGTGCATTGTTGCCGAGGTAACGGGCGATCCTGATGGTCGCGACGCCCTCGCGCGCGAACTCGTCGAGACGGCGCGCCGCGAATATGCGGCCAGCCGTGGCAGTATCATGCTGGGTTTGGCGCAAGCCGTGCGCGCCGCGAATGATTTTTTCTATAACTATAACGCCAACACGCCGCGCGAAGCGCGCCGCATTGCGGGCATGACCGCCGCCGTGTTGCGCGACGAAGAAATTTTTATCGCGCAAGCAGGGCCGGGCGTGACGTGTCATATTCGCGGAACGCATCTCGAACGCTTGCCACAAATATCGCATTGGTTTGACACGGACGAAAATGCGCTTGCCGAATGGCTGAATCGTCACAATTTTGAAACTCCAGGCGCAGTCCCGATGGGCATGCGCCGCAGTTACAACCCCGATCAATTTCACGTCACCTTGCAAGCCGGCGATATTGTCCTGTTCGCCACGCGCACCCTGCCGCAACTGCTCACCGATCAAGAATTGGTGGACACCGTCGCGCATCACCATCCCGACGAAATTGTAACCGCGCTCGAAGACCTGGCTGGCACTACCGATTTATCTGTACTCGCGCTCGATATTGCGCCGTTGAGCGTGACGACTGCACCAACCCAGATCGCCATCCCCGCCGCGCCGACCAGCCCAGCGCCAATCGAAAATCTAGCCGAGCCTGACCCAGGATTTGATCAAGACCTCGATATCATATTGCCGCCGCCACCCATCGCGCCGCCGCCGGAATTATTCAAACCATTCACACCCGAACCAGACACGGCCGAGTCCAGCGTAGATGAAATCGAGCCACCCGAAATTGGATCGCCGGAATTGGTGTCTGTGCCAGCGCCGCCCGAGCCAAATGAAGAAGCGCTCGCCCTGGAACGCGCGCGCGCCGAACGCGACGCTGAACGCCAGCGCATCGCCGAGGAACAAGCCCACGCCCGTCAAGCGCAATGGCGCGCTGGATTTTTCACAGCGATTGCCGGCGCGACGGCGGCGCTGGCTGGATTTTTCGAACGTATTGATTGGACCGGACTTGGTAAAAGCGCAGACCGCGCGATCAGCAACGCGCTCAGTCTCGTGTTTCGCGGCGTCGCGTTCATCGTTCGCACAATCACGCCGGGCGATCCGCAAACCACAACCGCGCGTGCCGCTGTGCCCAAAACGCAAACCGCGTGGCAACTTGCCGCGCTCGGGTTTCCAATCATTTTGATTATATTAGGCACGGGTATGTTTTTTTCGTATCGCGCCGAGACGCAACGTAAACAAGAATCCGATGTCGCCGCGTTTTTAGAAAGCTCCAAAGCCGCGCTCAAGAACGCGAAACAACTCGCGCCAACTGACAAGCCCGCCGCTAAAGAAGCGGCTCAAAGCGCACTCAACGCCGCCCTCGCCGCACAAAATTTACGTCCGACTAATTCGCAGGTCAACACCGCGTTCAACGATGCCGCAGATTTTCTCGATTCGTTGAACGGCATCACCGCGCTTCAATTCGTGCCATCGTTCGCCACCTTCGCCGACGCCAACGCAAAATTGACGCGCATTGTCACACGCGGCAACGATATTTTTATTTTGGATCGCGGCACGCAACGCATTTATCGCTACACGATCAATGACACGGGGACGACGATCACGCCGACGCCAGCACCCGACGGCATGATCTTGAAAAGCGGCGACACCATCGGCGGGCGCACCGTCGGCGAGTTGATCGAGCTGGTTGCGCTTGAATCCGGCAAAGTCGTCGCGTTGGATCGCGCCGGAACATTTTTGCTGTATGACCCAGCCAAAGATCCGCCAAAAAGCGGGTGGAGCGCCAAGCTCGCAACCGACCCAGCGGCGTGGGCGCGCGTGAACCTGGCGGCAAGCTACGTGGGCAATTTGTATTTGGTGGATGCCCCGCGCAACCAAATTCTAAAATATGTCGCGCTGACCGAAGCCGCCTGGACTTCATCGGTCACTTTTTTTGCGCCCAACACCGCGCCCGATCTGTCCAATGTCGTTGACCTGGCAATTGACGGCGATGTATGGTTGTTACGCAACGACAATTCCATCGTGCGCTCTAGCGGCGGCAAATCAAATGATTTTACGATCAAAGAGTTGGATCAGCCGCTCGGCAAAACGATTGGCATTTATACGACGCCGCAAATGTCAGCGCTATATCTCGCGGATGCGGGGAACCAACGCATTGCGCAAGTGGACAAGACCACCGCCAAATTTACGCGGCAACTCAAACCCAGCACACAAAACCGCGACACGTTCAAGTCGCTCAAAGCATTTACCGTGGACACGCAAAACAATCGCCTGTTTTTTATCAATGGCAACCAAGCCTATATGGCAAACATTCCGCCGCAATAGCAAGGACGAATAATTTCGCATGACTTTGATTCTTGGCATTGAAACGTCTTGCGACGAAACCGCCGCGGCGGTTGTGCAAGATGGCACGCAGATCATTTCGAACATCGTTGCATCGCAAATTGCAACGCACGCGCAATACGGCGGCGTGTTTCCCGAAATTGCCTCGCGTGAGCATGTGCTCAAAATTGTGCCGGTGATTGACGAAGCACTGCAAACCGCGAACGTCACCTTTCGCGAGCTTGCCGCGATTGCGGTCACACACGGACCTGGCTTGGCGGGCTCGCTTTTGGTTGGCGTGAACACAGCCAAGGCTCTGGCGTTTGCCAACGATCTCCCTCTGCTCGGCGTGAATCATCTCGAAGGGCACATTTACGCAAACTGGCTTGAACCGGCAAACACTCCAACGATCGAAAAACTTTTTCCGTCGATCGCGCTGATCGTTTCGGGCGGACATTCTGAAATTGTATTGATGCGCGATCACGGCACGTACGAATTGCTCGGTCACACGCTTGACGATGCCGCTGGCGAAGCATTCGACAAGGTAGCGCGCTTGCTCGGTTTGGCGTATCCCGGCGGGCCCGCGATCCAAAAAGCCGCCGAAGCCGGAAATCCCAACGCATTCAAGTTACCGCGCGCATGGTTACGCGGCACGTACAATTATTCGTTCAGCGGATTGAAAACTGCCGTCTTGCATCTGGTGCAAAGTTTCGCGGGCAAGCGCCTCCCCGTCGCCGACATTGCCGCAAGTTTCCAAATTGCCCTAGCCGATGTGCTGGTAACCAAAGCCAGCCAAGCCGCCGAAGAATATCACGCCAAGCAAATTTTGCTGGCCGGCGGCGTCTCCGCCAACACATGCTTGCGTGAGATGATGCGCGCGCGCGCAGGCGTGCCTGTCCTGATTCCGCCACCCAAATTGTGCATTGACAACGGCGCGATGATCGGCTCTGCCGCATGGTGGCATATTGAACATGGCGAAACCAGCGGTTGGGATTTAGATGTGATGCCGAGTCTGGAATTACCAATCGTCAGCCATCAAGTCGCTTGATCAAAATTGTAAAGCCAAGATCAAATTATTTTTGACCGAGTGTTTTTTGCCTCATTAACCCAGCGTTAAAAATTCGTCAACAACCGCCATTGCGACAGTCTCTTTTTGTGATATAATACGCAGAGTTTGATTTCACCGATTTCGCTAATGACTTGGTGCTACGCGCGAAAGGAGGTGAGTCGGGGAAAAATTATCGTTCGATGCGCACTTGCCTATAAACCGCACACAACAGCAGTGCGCGAATGGTCCAGATCGATCTGGACAAAAATCAAGGAGGATGAAGAAATGATTCGAAACATGCGCTGGGCTCTTGTATTGAGCTTGGCATTGGTCATGCTCGTGATCGCTGTGGCATGTGCGCCGGCACCCACGGCCGCGCCAACCGCCGCCCCCCCAACCGCCGCCGCGCCTGCGGCCGCCACCAAAGCGCCCGCCCCGGCCGCGACCACCGCGCCCG
>JBBIUF010000007.1:13321-82314 GCA_037440365.1 Chloroflexota bacterium | reverse complement strand
CCAATTCATTTCGCGCAGTTGCGCGCGAAGCATCCAAACATATTGCCCGACCAAAACCACTTCGGTCAACACGGTCATGATCGCCGCCGCGATAAAACCGAAACGGGGCACGAGAAAAAAATTCAGCGCGACGTTGAGGCTCGAACTGATCAACACCGAGCGCGCGACAAGCTTTTCGTGACCGCCCACTACGATAATGTACCCCAAAAATTCCGAAAGATACATGAAGGGCACAACCCAGATCACGATTTGCAACGCCGGCACGGCGGGTAAATAGTTGGCTTTGTACAACAAGGGCACGAGTTGATCGGCGAGCAAAAAGGTGCCCACCGTGATCGGGATCGACACCAATAACAAATAGCGCAGGGCGCGTTCGTAAATGGCGGGCAGGCGATGCGGCGCGCTGGCGGCTTGACGCGCGAGCGCGGGATAGAGCGACGTGTTGAACACGTTCGACAACATCACCGCCGAAAAAACCAAATTATACGCCGCGTTGTAATAACCCGTTTCCAGATCGCCGCGCGAAATGCTCAACAAGAAACTGTCGAATTTGTAGGACAACCCCAATGCCAGACTAACCAAGCCAAACGGCAGACTCGCGCGAATCAAAGCCGACCAGGTCGCGGGCGATACTTTGCCCAAGCGCACGCCGAGTGTGCGCGCGCCGCGCCAATAGGTGTAGGTCATCGCCGCAACGCCGATCAGCGCCGCAACGATCAAGCCGTAATAGCCCAAGCCCAACCAAAGCGCGATGCCACCCAGGATTACAAAGATCAATTGGTTGATCACATTCGCGCCAGCGGTGAGATCGAACCGTTCAAAACCGGAGAGCATCACGCCGCTCGAACTTTGCACAGCGTAGATCAAAAGCGAAAAAGCGTTCAGCGCAATCGCGCCGATCATAACCAGCGGCCGCTCGGTCAGCACGGCCACAGCGATGATGATCAAAGCAGTGACCAGCGCAAGAATCAAGCGCAAGACAATTAGGTTGCTGTAAAGATCGTTCGCGCGCTCCAAGCCGTCGGGCGTTTCACGCCAGCGCGCGATTTGGCGCACGGCGTATGGCGCGAGACCCAGGTCAGCGAGAAACACAAAAACCATGCCGAACGCGGCAATGCCCGAATACTGTCCGAACGTTTCCACGCCCAGGTTACGGACGATCACGATCGAAAAGCCGAACGATAAAACCTTGATGACGAGTTGCGCCGCGAGGCTAAATGCTGAATTACGCACAACGGTTCGCGAAAATTGTTGCATGGTCTATGTTCCACCCTAATCTGCGGCGTGTGAGGCAGAGCGAAACCCCATCGTTGCAGTTTGCATCACCTGTCCGTACGAATCGAGAATGCATTGCGCGGTTTTGCGCCACGAAAACTGCGCCGCGCGCGTCAAGCCCAGCCCGCGCAAGCGTTCCGCTTCGGCGGGTGCGTTCAGAATTTGTTCGATGCGCTCCGCCAGCGCGCGCGCATCTTGCGCATCCACCAGCAGTGCCGCATCGCCCGCCACTTCTGGGATCGCATAACGATTGGACGCGATCACCGGCGCACCGCACGCCATCGCTTCGAGAATCGGCAAGCCGAAGCCTTCGATCCACGATGGGAACACGAATGCGTTTGCCATGCTATAGAGCGCGATCAAGTCTTGGCGTGGTGGGTTGATCAACAAGCGCGCATGACCTTCGGCGACAGCGCCGCGCACCTCTGGCGCAACATCGGCGCGGCGCGCAAAGAAAACAATTTCGTGCAACGCGCGCAGATCGGAATTGAGCAATTGCCACGCTTGCACGAGCGTCCCAGGATTCTTGAGCGCGTCGGCAAGCACGAACGCGCGCGTCAAACCATAGCGTTGACGAACGTCGTTCAGCGCGGCCGTGTCATCAATGCGGTGAAAATCAGACGATTGCGCGGATAGAATCGGTACAATTTTTTCAGGCGCGAAATGCGAATAACGCGCAATGTCGCCTGCCGCGTGCGCCGAAACAGTCAAGATCAAGTCGGCGCGGCGAATTGCGGTCAGCGTGGCGAAATGCAAATACGTCATCATCGTCATCGTGCGCGCGTTCTTTGCGTGTCCACGAATGATTTCAAACCAAGGCATGATATTGATCGCATCGTGAAGCGTGATCACGGCGCGCGCATTCTTTGGCGCGAAACCATAGTTGGCGGGAAAGTGCGCGACCGCGATCTGATCGCGTTCCATTTCTCGTGCCATGAACCAATCGTGATAAATGCTCGACGCGAAATTGCGATACGGCAACAAGCGCAACGTGACGTGCTTGGGCAGATCGGATAATTCAAATGGCGCTTTGGTATCGGCGTACAAAAAGAGTTGATGCTCGGTGGCGAGCGCGATCAATGCCGGCACAAAGTTGGCGATGTACGTATGCACGCCGCCGACCAACCCGTGTGATAAATAGCGAGCGTCAATTCCAATCCGCATGATGATCTCGAAATTCCAATTTCATGAATTGTCATTGCAAAGCACAATTTGGGTGCCGAAGCAATCCCGGAAATTGCTTCACTACCTTGCGGCTCACAATGACCGTTGATTATTGCGCGGGCGCGGCTTGAGCGATAGCTGACGCGCGCGCTTGATCGCCAAGCGATTCGTACCACCATTGGCGCACAGTGAGTTGTCCCGCACTGAGATCGAGTCCACGCCACAATGCCGTTGCGCGCGCGGCTTGCCCCGCAATCGCAAACGATTCACCAAGCATTTGCGCGGTGGCGCGCTGAGTGGGCGCGCTGGCGTACGCGGTAACGAGATACACGCGCGCTTGATCATACTCTCCACGCGATAACGCAATTTGTCCCAAGCGCCGATTCGCCGTCACGTTGGTTGGATCAAGCGCAAGCGCCAATGCATAATCTGTGATCGCTGGGTTCAAATTGATCGCGGCGGAACGACGTAATTGATCTTGAAACGACCACTGGGGCCATTGGTAGATCGCCAGTTCGGCGCGCGTTTGCGCGAGCGCACCCAGGTTCGCAAACCATTGCGCACGCGCGATCGGAACGATCCAAGTCCCTACGCCGATCACTCCAATCGTTCCCACAAGCATCGGCACAACCCAATACTGAAATCGGCGCGACGCGGATCGTCCCGCTGATTCAAGTAACACGCCGAGCGGCACAAACAACAAGGCAAGCGCGTTACCGCCATAGCCGTAAAAGGCGTCGTCCAGAAAACCATGCAACACGATCACGCCCACCGATGCCAGCGCGGCGGTGCGCCACCTCGACTTGGATGAATTCAAAATTCCAGCAACAAGGATGCCCGCAAAAGCAACCCAACCCAGTAATCCTTGTTCGAGCCAAATATCCAGAAACAAGTTATGCGCATGAAGCGTATGTCCGACGTGAACAAGTAAGACGTAACTGGAATACGCCATTTCGAATCCGCCCAAGCCCAAGCCCGTAAACGGATAATCACTTGCGAGATCGAAACTGTTGCGCCACACCTCAACGCGATCATTGCGCGCACCCATAAGAGTTGCGCCAAGCGGCGTAAGCGCCAGCACACCGGCGGCAACAATCGCGATCACGGCGACAAGTACAAGCCAGATGATGCGCCGATTTTTATTCGCAAGCTGACCGACCATCCACCACAATGCGCCGAGCCACACGATCACGCCCAACGCGACCCAGGCACCGCGCGATTCGCTTAGCGCGAGTCCCAGCAAAGAAAACCCGATCAGCATAATGCCGATCCAGGTGCGTCCCGAACCGCGCGCGCGCCATAACGCCGCCAGTTGCAAAGGCAGATATGCGGCGATCACCCCGCCAAGCGAATTGGAATCAAGCCGCGCGCCTGCGATGCTAGGTTGCCAGGTCGCCAGCCAAGCCAATATGGAATCGAACACAGCCAGCTTGCCAATGCGGCTCGTCCAATCGTTCGTCAGCAAAAAGTAGATCAGCACAAGCGCCGGAAGTAATGCCAAGAGCCAGCATAACACACGCGACTGTTCCGGCATTCGCATGACCAACAAACAGATAATCAAACCCGCCACGATCAGCGCAAAGCGATGCCATGCGTTGGCTGGCTGGTATGCGATGACCACGCCCATCACGGCGCTCGCAAAAAACAATGCCAATGGAAACAGCGCGTTCAAGTGGAAAGCAAATGAATCGAGTGAAAACCGCTTGCGCGCGACTG
The DNA here is from genome assembly GCA_037440365.1 of Chloroflexota bacterium. GTDB lineage: Bacteria > Chloroflexota > Anaerolineae > UBA4142 > UBA4142 > JBBIUF01. Next base: position 78,159 of record JBBIUF010000007.1, on the reverse strand, counting down.
ACCGTAACTCGTTCACATTTCAACCACGCACAACCAAGTACAAACCGCCGACGACAATCACAACCCCAATCAGCGAAACCCAACTGATCGGTTCTTTCAGAACCAGGCTCGACAAAACCATCACGGTTGCGAACGTGAGCGCGGTAAACGGATACAAGCGATTGAGTTGCGTTGAAGAAAGCGCCATCATCCACAACAACGTGCTTGCGCCGTAACACACCAAGCCGCCCCACAACAATGGCGATTTGAGTAATTGCGAAATCACATTACCTAAAATGGTCGCGGCACCCGCATCACCGGAAGGCACCAAACCCAGTTTCAAGAGTAATTGCCCCATTGCCGCCAAGGCAACTGCGCCGAGCGCATACACGACAAAATTCATCAAGCCAACACCTCACCCCTTGCGTTTGCGCAACCCGGTCGACGCGCCAAACCCGCCGGTGTCACGAGCGCGCTCCCAGGTTGCTCGCCATCGGCTCGCCCAACCAGCCCAAATGTTGCGTGATAATACTCAAGCCGGATTTGATTCCTTCCTTGGTATTCATGCTCCGCAAGAACCAAAAGATCGGACCGGGACGAAACGCCCATTCACGGAACGCGCGCTTTTGCCAGTACTCTAATCGTTCCGCGCGCAAGTTGGGATAATCCAGCACGGTGGAGCGATCCATATCCACTTCTTCCCAGCGTGTCCCAGGACGGAACCAACCGTTTTCAACCACTTGGAAAAAGAATGGTGTACCGGGGTACGGCGCGGCGATGTGAAACAGCGCAATGTCGAGCGGCAATTTTTTCGAAAAGGCAATCGTTTGTTGAATCGTCTCTTCGGTTTCGCCAGGCAAGCCAATGATGAAATAGCCCCAATTGCGAATCCCAGCTTGCCGCGCCCAGGTCAGCGCGCGCATCGCCTTGGCGGGGTCTGCGCCTTTGTGCGCGCGTTTCAAAATTTCGTAACTGCCAGACTCGATGCCCCAGGAGATCATCCAGCATCCGGCTTTCGCCATCCATTGCAACATTTCTTCGTCCACATAATCCACGCGGCTGTTGCTCATCCAGTGCATCTCAATCTTTTCTTCGACCATCATTTTGCACAAGCCGATTACTTGATCGCGCGAGAGTGTGAACAAATCGGCGTAGAATTGGATCCAATTGATGCCCAGCGATTTGAGCAAGCGCAATTCCTTCATGATATTTTCCGGCGAGCGCAAGCGGAGCGACCATTGATAGCTCACATGTTTGATGCAATAGATACAGCCCGCACTACACCCGCGCGCCGGAACAACGAATGAGTACGCGCCTTTCATCATCGGTCCGCGATATTTGTCGAGCGGCAAAAGTTGGTGCATCGGCGTTGGCAAATCGTCCAGGTTCGGAATAAACGGGCGATCGGGGTTCATCATCACCTTGCCGTCTTTGCGCCAGATCAAGCCTTTGATGTGCGACAAGTCGCCTTGGGTTTCCGTAATTGATTTCGTAGGAAACTGCGAACCGGTATCTTGGAGCAATTTGATGATGCTGTCTTCGGTGGTGACCTTGCCTTCAAAGGTATCCACGATTTCGCGCAACGTCATTTCCGGCTCACCCCGCAAAATAAAATCGAGCGCGGGAAATGGCTCCATCGTTTCGGTGGGCATCGGGGTGACGTGCGTGCCGAACGCCATCGTCGTGGCGCCAATCGCTTTGGCAAGGAATACGCCGTACATGTCGTTCTGCAACGTTGGCGCAGTCACTTCAGTCAAATAGTATTTAGGATTCGCGGCGCGCAGACGTTGCTCAAATTGAGGCCAGGTCAAACGCTCGCCAATCGCGTCAATGACCTGCACTTTGTAATCCTGAGCGAGCAAGGCCGCAAACTGTGCCAACTCGACCTGGGGCCAGTACATATTTTCGCGCGACTTGCGCCCGACGCGGTGCTGACTGCGAATCCAAATGCCACCATCGGGCGCGGGCGGATTCACCAGCAAAACATCGACGGCATCGGCAGAACGCTCGCGCGTGATGTGCGCGCGGACTGCCACGCCGGCATCGGGAAAGCGCGGCACCGGCACCATTTGCCGCGTCCGCGTTCCCAGGTTCACGCTCAATTTATCTTCAGTCTTGACTTGAATTTCGTCAGACATTATTTTCTCCCTATTCTGCAGAAATCACTCTGCGCAACAAATCAACTGCATTCAAAAATTCTTGGGTCGCGTTGACCAACTAGGGCAAGCTGTGCGATTTGAAACTCACGCGATAAATCGCGTCATCGCCCCAAGAAGCAATATATAAACTACCATCCGCACCGACTGTTAAATCCAAAGGATGGTCAAGTCCAGTTACGAATAACGATGTATGCGCTAGATAATCGCCGTTTGCGGATTTGGCAAGTTGCACACGATAAATTTGGCCCTGATGCCACGTGGCAATCAACGCATTGTCTCGATACTCGGCGGGAAATTGCGTGCCATTGTAAAAAGCAATTCCATCCGCCGAAGCGTGCGCCGGAAATAAAGCAATCGGCACATGCGTCCCGCTCCCGACCGGCGGAATGCCAAAGTATTTTGGAAAACCGTAATCACCACCCTGCACAATATAATTCAACGCATCCGGCGGCGTATCCGCAAATTCATCCGGTCCATTTTCTGTGGCGAATAGATCGCCCGCCGCATTGAACGCCAGCGCAAAAGGATTACGCACACCGGTCGCAAATACGCGCAGATCACTGCCATCCGGATTCGACGAAAGAATCGAGGCGGCATATGGATGCGTCTCGGGCGACGCATCGGTCGTCGAGCCAACTGGAAAATACAATTTGCCATCGGGACCGAACGCCAAGCCCTCGTTCGAATGCCACGGGTATAGCCGTGACGGTAAAGCCGTGATGATATCGCGACGCTGATCCGCGCGGCCTTTTTTCAAACTGTCACGCACAAACGAGACGGTGCCGTGCGAAGCAACATAGAGATCGTCGCCATGCCACGCCAAACCGACCGGCTCGGTAAATCCATCGGCGTAGACTTGGGGCGCGCCTGCCACATTGTCTTTGATTGGAATCGCCCAAATCGAACCGTTATAATCCGAGACATACAAGCGACCATCCGGTCCAAATCGCAATGAGGTTGGTAAATGAAATGGACCTTTTTGAAAGAGCGTCAATTCAAAACCAGGTTGAACGCGCACGCCTGACGAATTGACAGGTGTATACACTTTGGGCTGAGCTTGTTGACCCCGCACCACCAGCACAACCGTGCCAACAAATCCCGTTGCAATCATAAAAATCAAAACAACGCCAAGATTTAGAACCCAGGTTGCTGAGCGCGCATCGGCGAGCAATCTACGACTCAACACAAAAGTCAATGCTACGCCTATTGCAATTGCAATCGAAACGCTACCCACGGTTACGACGAGTGGTCTCAATGGAATGAGAATAATTTGCTGACGGTCTAGCCAGTAACGACTGCTCATCCACGTCAACAACGCAATGGCACCCAAGCCTAACCCAACTAGACTCAAACCCAGCCAGCGATTCTGGTCGCGCTTGTACAAGACCACCACCAGACCCGCGAGCGCAACCGCGGCATAAACCGCGTACAGAATCAGCGCGATAAATGAATCTAGGTTAAAAGACCATTCGGTAAACATTATAGAAAATCATTTCGCAAGTGTTATACTCCCCTGCTAACTCTAGGGGTCGCGCTACGAATCCACCGCCGCACCCAACGCGATATTCGACGGTTCATACTCGACCAAATCATGTTGCGCGGATGTTTCGCGTTCCGCCAATTCGCGCAAAACACGCATCACCAGCCACGAGATAAACAATTGCAAACCGATCACCACCAGCGATGCGGCAAACAGCAAATAAAGCCACAGCCGCTCAATCGCCCATCCTTGCGCGCTCAACACCAAGACGCTAATACCCATCACCGTGCCAACCATCGCGGCGACGACGCCCATCCAGCCAAAATGCGTTTCGAGCGGCGGATCAAAAATGGGCTTGCCCCACAAACCTTGTCGCACCGGTTTTTTGTGAAAGAGTGCGACGAGATAGTTGAACATGGCGCCGAGCGAAAAGAGCGAAATCCCAGTGATGACAGAAAGCGATGCGCCAAACACGAGAAACAATTGCCACGCATTCAATGTGGTGATTCCGCTCAGCCGCACACCCAGGATATACAAGCCAATGATTGCGGCGACCACCAATAACGCCGACGAAAACAATCCCAGAATCCGCACCGGGTTGTACGCAAGCGCGGTCCACACGATAATGTTCGCAAAGCGCACCCCATCGCGAAAGACCGAAAGTTTGCTTCGCCCAGCGCGCTCGGCATACGGCACCGGCACTTCGATCACCTTTAGGTTTTCGTGCAGAGCGCGCGTGCTCATTGCGGGCGTAAACTCTAACCCATCCGGCAAGGGATATAACGTTTCAAGTTTATCGCGGCGAATCACGCGCTCGCCGCTCGTGGTATCGTGAACCCGCTGATTGCCGATCAAACTCAACAGCGTGGCATACGCCAGATTACCGATCCGTCGCACAAGCGGCATCTCACTCTTCGCGCCACTCATCCGCGAGCCGACAACGATATCGCCATTTTGTTCGACGGCGGCGCGGTACAAGTCCGGCAAACTCTCCGGCGGATACGTCGCGTCGGCATCCAAGAACGCCAGATACTCGCCAGTTGCATGACGAAACCCAGTTTTGATCGCCGCGCCGTATCCGCGATTTTTGATGTGGCGGATGAGCCGCACATCCGGATACTTGGCAATCATGGACGCGGTCTTGTCCCGTGAGCCATCGTCCACAATAATAAATTCAAGCGTGACGCCCATTTGCGTCAAAGTTGGTCGCACACCCAACACCCGCTTGATCACAACATCGATCCCAGCTTCTTCGTTGTACGCCGGAATAATGACAGATAAACAAGGCATGATTTTTTTCTCTCGTCTCACTCTAACTCATTTGACTCGCTTGATCAAGCGAGTCAAATGGATAGGTCAAAAATACTAGGGATTAACTTCCGACCCTGCATAGATTGTTGCCATCGGGCGAGGCGTGTTCGCATTAATTTCCTGAATTACTTTGGCCGGAATGCCGCCCACAACGGTATGCGCCGGCACATCTTTGGAAACGACCGCGCCTGCCGCAATCACTGCGCCGCGCCCCACGCGCACATGATCCAGGATGATTGCGCCCGCGCCAATCCACACATCATCTTCGATCACAATCCCTTGCGCGGTGATGCCTTGCGCGATGATCGGGCGCGTTGGATCGTGATAGACATGATTGACCGCAAGGATTTGTACGAGCGGCGCAGTATACACATTGTCGCCAATTGTGATGCCGCCTTGCGCGCGCATCACATTGAATTCGCTGACCAAACAATTTTTGCCGATGCGAATCCCGGCGTTGGGCAGAGCGCGAAAATTATAAACGTGGAGTTCGGCATGATGCATCACGTATGAATTCGCGCCAATCGTCACGCCGTTGGGCAACGCGTGAATATACACACCTTCATCTATATACACGCCACTGCCTAAATGAATGCCACTCGCGTAACGCAACCGCACACCATTCTCAATTGCGACGAGTCCATCCATGCTCAAAATCAAGCGATACAACACTGCGCGCACCGCGACCCCCACCACAGTCGGCACCCAGCCGCACAGAGTCATGACACCTTGTTCGAGAAGGTAGCGCGGCAGACTCGCGGCTTGACGTTGAATATACAGCGCCAGTCGGTTCAACGCGCATCCTCATAGCCACGCGGATGTTCCATGCGCCAAGCCCACGCCGTTTCTACCATTGTTTCAAGATTGGGATATTGGGGTTGCCAACCCAGGTCGGCACGAATGCGCTCCGAGCTAGCGACGAGCCGCGCAGGATCGCCCGGACGACGCGGCGCATCGACATACGGAATCGGGTGTCCAGTCACTTGGCGCACCGCTTCAATCACTTGTTTGTTAGAATAGCCAACCTTGTTGCCCATGTTAAACGCGCGCGCGTTTACCGTGTCAATGTTTTTCAACGCCAGCGCATGGGCGCGCGCAATGTCAACTACGTGAATGTAATCGCGGACGCACGAGCCATCGGGCGTATCGTAATCGGTGCCGAACAGCGAAAACGTTTTGCGCTGGCCGAGCGCAACCTCAAATAAAATGGGGAGGATATGAGTTTCGGGGACATGAAATTCACCGAAGCGTTTCGTTGCACCACAGGCATTAAAATAGCGCAGGGTAACCGATTTGACGCCATACGCTACGCGATACCAATCGAGCATTTTTTCGTAGACGAGTTTGGATTCGCCATACGGATTGACTGGCTTGAGTTTGCTATCTTCGGTAATCGGAATCGTTTCAGGTTCGCCATACGTCGCCGCGGTCGAGGAAAAGACCATCCGCTTGACATTGGCGGCAACCATCGCTTCAAGCAAATTCAAGCCACCGACCACATTGACGCGATAAAACAAGCCGGGGTCGCGCATCGAAACGTCAATGAGTGCTTCGGCGGCGAGATGCACCACTGCATCAACGGGATTTTGTTTCAGTAATGTTTTGATTGCCTCGGCATCAAGCAAATCCGTTTGAACAAACGTTGCACCTGGATGCACTGCGGCGCGATGACCGTTCGTGAGATTATCGAGGGCAATGACTAGATGCCCTTGCTCAACCAATTGTTCGGTGACGACACTGCCAATGTACCCCGCCGCGCCAGTAACCAAAATTTTCATTCTGTTTTTTCCTCTTTGCGTCAAAATGTTCACAGACAGCATTGCACAGTTTGCCTAGCTAGTCAATATGATAACTAGCCATTAAATTGGCGCGTAGCATTGCGATTTTACGGGCTGGGGCTACTTTCTTCCGGCCAAGCCCTGCGCCAAATGGTTTGGCGGAATAATGTGATGGGGGCTACGCCTCACGATTGATCAACAGATTGACTCTTGATCGTGCGCACAAAACGAAGTCGTCCGCGTTCAACTATCAGATGCACTTCGCCGAACGGGGTAACTTTTTTCAGCGCTTCTTCGATGAGCGTTATATCGCGCGGATGTAAAAATTCGAGTTGCATCGCGGGGACGTGCTTGAGCTCATCTGACTTGATTTGCATGTGAACCTTTTTCTGGAATGAATTTGAGCCGGCCCTCAAATCCACCCAAGAAAAATCAGCCCTCGGGTATTTTTCACCTCTGTCAGGGCTAATTATCTTTCTAATTTCTATTTTAACTGTGAGTGCGTTTGTCTGCGCTCTCAAAACAAATTATAGCACAAGATATACACTCGACGCAATAGGGGTGCGATTAAAAAAACATCATATTTGCATTTTAGGGTTTCGCCAATTGGTCAGAATACCACACCAAGTAATCGGGAATGTGCGCGCTCCAATAATAGTCATCGTGAATGCCAATCCAGTCGTCATGAAACTCGTGAGGAATGGCAAGCGAATCCAGTAACGTATGAAAGCGAATGATTGCCGCGCCCCACTGTTGATCGTTTGCGCCAACGTCGATCCAAAAAGTCAACGTGCGCCAGGTTTGAGTATTCTCCATCAACCAGACCAGATCATATTGTTGAAAGTATGCCGGGTCGCCAAAAAATGGGAGTGACCCATCGGCACCGCGCACGGAAGGGCTATGCGCGCCGGCGATGCTAAACACTTCGGGATGGGTCAAAGCAAGCATCAGCGCGCCCTGCCCACCCGCCGACAAACCGCCAATCGCACGGCGGGCGCGCGTTGGCTCGGTGCGATAGCTGGCGTCTACATAGCCAACCACATCGCGCCACACATAATCGCCGTAGGGCTTGCCGTCACTGCCTGGCACATTGGCATGATTGAACCACCACGAATGATCGCCGTTCGGCATCACGACAATCATGGGAGGGATACGCCCACCGCGAATCAACAATTCCAGCGCGTCACACATGCCCCAATCCGCCCACTCGCGTTCATCGCCCGCAAAGCCAGACAGCATGTACAACGTGGGGTAACGGCGCGCGGTATCGAAATAGCCAGGGGGCAAGTAAACCAGCATCGGCATATCTTTGCCGAGCGCGGGGCTAAAGAATTTCGTTTCGATCAAGGCACTGCGTCCGATCACAGTGGGTAGTTTCGCCGAAAGCGTTGGGACCGGGACAAATGTGGGGTGCACAATCGGTGTGTTATCAGCAATCGGAGTTTGAATCAACGAACACGGAGAAGCGGCAGTCGGTGTCCGCGTCCAAGTCGGGATGGCTGTTGGCGTGACGGGAGGCGTTGCGACAGAAACATTGGGCGCACACGCCACTCCGACCCAACACCAGAGGAATAGAAAAATACCCGGCGCGGTGAAACGGGTTATTGCCCGATCAATTTTAAGGAATACCATTGCAAATAATCTGGAATATGCGGACCCCAATACGAATACCCTTCATGAATTCCATCCCATTCATTATGCCATTCATGCGGCACGCCTTTAGCAACCAGGAGCGCTTCAAACGATTGCACACAACGCCGATCCCCGGGAGGTTCATTTGCCGTGACCGGCGGATTGCATGTCACTTTGTCATCTTGTTTACCCACATCCATCCAAAGCGTTAGCTCATATACGGTCTTGGTATTTTGGACGAGATAGATTGGATCGTATTGATTGAACCAGTTCCAATCTCCACCGATGGCAGCAATCGTATTATCCGCTCCACGGAACGATGGACTGTGCGCGCCAACAATCGCAAAGACTTCGGGGTGAAGCAACGATAACTCGAGCGCACCCTGCCCTCCGAACGAAAATCCGCCAATCGCACGCGCTTGCTTGGCTCGAATCGTCCGATACGTGGCGTCAATATAATTGACCACGTCTTGCCACATATAATCGCCATAGCGTTTGCCGCCCAACTCTGGCGCGTGATTGAAAAACAACGAGGGCTGACCATCTGGCTCAAAGCCATCCGGTTGTACAATAATCATCGGCTTGATTTTACCCGCGTTCATCAATTCTTCGGCGCGGGTCAGCAAACCAAACTGTTCCCATTCCGTTGTATTCTGTAACGTCCAACCACCATAGCCGTGCAACATATACAGTACAGGATAACGCCGTTGCGTTTGCTGATTATAGCCAGGCGGCAAGTAAATCAAAATTTTCTTGTCTTCGTTCAAGACCCCGCTATGAAATTTGGTGTCGATGCGCGATATTTTTCCGGGGACTAATGGGAACGGGGTGGGAGTAAATGTTGGTGTGGGCGTCAATGTGCGCGTCGGCGTCCGTGTAATCGTTGGCGTGGGTGTAATTGTTGGCGAAGCCGTTTTCGTTGGAGGCGGCGGGATCGTCAAAGTCTGACTCGGCGTTGGCGAGACCAACGGCGAGCTGGTCACCGTCGGTGTGAACGTCGGCGATGGTGTAATCGTTAGAGTAGGTGTTGGCGTGGGCTGAAATACCGAACATGCACTTGAAATAGCAATTAAACCCAGGATCAATAGAATTGATACATAGGGCGGCGATAAACGGAACATGATCCTAGCCGTGTGGTTGTGGAGTTGGTTGAGCAATGGGCAAATTACCGGGGTGCGCTTGACCCAAAAAGTTGACAGCGCGTTGGCGCATTTCGGCGGTGACTTCGTGGTCAGCACCTGAAAAGATAATCAATTGTGACTTGACGCCAATCTTGAGCAATTCATTATTGAACGCGCGCGCGCGTTCAATCCGGGTATTGCCGATATACGGATCGAACGCGCGGGGAACATCGCCAGCGCGATTATCTTTTTCGCCAACCCCGATCAAGAAATCAATTTTCTTGAAATCTTCCCAGTCCACCAAACGCGCAACATGTTTTTGCAGATCGCCGACCCCATAGGGCAAGGGCAACGTTTGATCGATCGCATCCACTTTTCGTTGTTCCACCGGCAAAGTGTATGACCCCGCCGAGATCGCCACGACTGCGCTGACTTGCTCAGGATAAAACAAGGCAAACCGATGCGCCAATTGCGCGCCGCGCGAAAAGCCAAAGAGAAAAACCTGGGGTTGAATTTGCAAATGCAAGCGCTTGGGCAAATCTTGAACCAGCAAGTGAAGCGTTTGGGTAAAACGCACATCGTCTTCCAACAATTCTTTCATATCCAGCCAGTTGTGATATGGAATCGTCGGCGCGATGAGTACCCAGCCATTCGCATCGGCATCACCGATCAAGTTCTGGGCAAACCCTTCGCCTTGCGCCCCCATGCCATGCAACGCAATCAACACACGCACCGGTTGATGCCGTGCGACATTGGGTGGAAAATGGATGAACAGATCAAAGGGCTCGGCGGGTGGAACCGAAGTCGCAAAATTATTGGCTGGGCGCGCTGGATTGCGGGCTTGATCCTTTTCGTTAGCGACTGTCGGACGGGGCGTTACCGTAAGCGTTGGTGGCAAAGATAGAACTGTCGTAGATGATGCAAGGGGAGAAGGCAACCTGGTTGGAAGCAAAGTTGGAAGCGACGTGGGAAACGGGGTTGGAGGCGTGGTCGCAAGCAATCCTGGCAACGCGGTGGAGAGCAACGTGGGGAGTGCCGTAGCACGCGCCGAGAGCGCGGTAACAAATGGCGTTGTCGTGGCAACGGTTGCCACCGGCAACGCCTGACAAGAAATAATTCCGATCAAGCCTAGACCTAGAATTAACAACCCAGCAATACGGGACATTAACTTCATCGATCCTCAACGTCGCAACAATGTGCGCAGAGCAATTACAAGCTATTATAGCATACCGTCGCAGAAAAGCAAAAAAATAGCGCGGGACAGTTTGGAAAAAAAATCTCTCACTAGCACAAGTCAAATATTAATTTTTACATTTTGCCGCACGCAGAGTATGATGAACAAAAATACCAATTGAGGAGACGGAACAATGATACAACGCGTGATGGGCGTTGCCGCGCATCCCGACGATTTAGAATGGTATGCCGGTGGCACGCTCGCAAAGCTGGCGCGTGACGGTGTGGAAATTATTTTTGTAATCTGCACGGATGGCGGCAAAGGGAGTTACGATCCAAATGCCAATTCACATGCGCTCGCGGCACAACGCAAACAAGAGCAGGACGCGGCGGCGCAGTTGCTGGGGGTTCAACACGTAATCTGGCTCGATTACGCAGATGGGGAATTGGAAGCAAACGCGGAATTACGCAAACGCCTGGCAATGCTCTATCGCCAGTATCAGCCGGAATTGCTACTGACCTTCGATCCGTGGAAACGCTATGAACTACACCCGGATCATCTGGCGGCAGGACGCGCGGCAGTGGAGGCGCGCATCGCGGCAAAAATGCCGTTGTTTTATCCTGAAACACAGCAAGGACAGGCGGCATGGGCAATCGGCGAATTGTGGTTGTTCAACACTGATGCGCCCAATCATTTTGTGGAAGTCAGCGCAACACTCGATCTCCAAATGCGCGCACTCGCGCAACATCGTTCTCAAACAACCGTGTGGGATGAGACGGCGCGCGCGTTTATTGAAACCACAGCACAGGAAAATGGCAAAACGGTGGGGCAGAGTCACGCAGAATCATTTCGGCGGATCGTGATCGAGGGCGCGCTCGTGGTCGCTCAAGGCACGCGCTTGTAAAAAACCTTGCCCGGTTCATCGCCGCGCAAGGTTTGGTATCGTTAATGTGAAAAATTCACCGTCGCTGTATTACACCCGCCGCCATCTTGGGTTGTCACCAACACGCCTGGCGACAGCAAATTACCTGCACCGTCAATCAAAAACACCCACCAGTTCCCAGCATTTTGCTGTCCTTCGTAAATGCCCATCCGATACTTGCCCGCTAAAGCCGGGTCGGTGTGTTTGTAATCGCTGGGATCAGTTCCGGTCACGAAATCGTTGATCGAGGGTGCACCGCCCTCGCGGTCCGATACACGAACCGTCACCCCATTTTTCGGCAAACCATTTTCGGTAACAATACCTTCGATCCGTGTGTTACCCGCAGTTACACACACCATCTTACTTGGTTTGTAATAATACCCAGCGTACGGATCCGTAGTGGGCGGCGGCGGGGGTGGCGCAATCGGCGCAACAGGACGGGGTGTCGGAGCGCGCGTCGGTACGATGGGACGTGGAGTTGGTACATGCGTCGGCACAACCACCGGCACCGGTGGCACGTTGGGGGCGGGCTGAAGCGGCGGTTGCGGGTTTTGCGCGACGAGTGGTGGTGGATATGCCGGGTCATTCGGCAGAGCCGCCGGCGCAGGTGTAAACGTGGGGCGTGGCGGCGTGCGCGTTATAGTTCGAGCAGGCGGCGGGGTAGCGTTGCGGCGCGCGATGATCAAGTCGGTGGTGCGGCAACCAAATGCCGCCAACCCCAACAGAGCGACCCAAGCCCATAGCACGTGCGCGCGCGAAAATCGTTTCATCGCACTGACCTTGCACCCCATCGAAAATATCGATCGTGGTTAGTAATAGCGCATCACTTGAAATCGGTAAAGTTGGACGGGTTCTTTGGGATCCGTGATGTTCGCTTTGTGAACGCGAGTATAATACAATTGGTCTGCGGCAGTGTCAATGCCCTCTAAATCCGGCAAGAGCAAACCACGCTTGCTCCGATGGCGGAGCGACTGGACGATCAGCCCATGCTGTTTGGGGTTTTGATCCTGAACTGAATCAATTGGCTCTGGCGGTGTCAGCACATCCACCGAAATATCCAGCGTGCCTAGTTCGTCTTCACGCACCGGCAGAAAACGCGGATCGCGCGATGCCGCGCTAATCGCATTCTCGATCACCTCTGCGGTAAGCGAGCCACACCTGGGTTCGATCGTACCAATGCAACCGCGCAAAGCGCCGCCAGGCAAATGCAGTGAAACGAATACACCTGCGGGCTGTTGCATCTCGGGCGACCAATCAGCTGGTGGTTCGATGCGTTGATGATCGCGGACATACGCAACCATGGCGGCGCGCGCCAGTTCAACCAAGGGATGATGGTTGTGAGTACTCATCGGTGAGACTCCCCTCAAGATAAAACCTTGCAAAGGCAAACGAAGCCGTTGCAAGGTTTTGCTTTACTTCCAGAAATCAACCCAGCCATGCCAACAAGCATTTGAGCTGTCTGGGCCCAGTCCGTTGAAAACCATCGGACCGCCAATATCAGAGATTCTTTTGCCTCCCGAATCAATCAGCCATACATAGACTGACCCCTTATAAGGTGCCGCACCATCGGCAGATAAGGTAAAAGAATACGTCCCATCATAGGTTGTGGTCACTGGAGGGATGTCAAATCGATTTCCAGCGCCATCGCCCAACACAACCTGGACTCCTTCAACACCACTGTCGGGATTATTTTTATCGCCATAGACACGCGCTTTGACATACACGCCTCCTGCATGTTCACAGCCCGGCGGATTTGTATGATACACATAAGGCGATGTTGTCGGCGCGGGAGGCGCAACCGGTGGTGCAACCGGGATCGCGGTGGGTGGTTTCGGCGCTGGCGGCTTGGCTGTCGGCGGGCGCGCGGTGGGTGGCTTGGTTGTTGGAACAGGTGTGGGCGGCACAGCGGTTGGTTGGAGAGTCGCCGTTGGCGGTGGAATCGGCGTAAAGGTCGGACGCGGCGTGCGCGTGGGGACAGCCGTCGCTTGCGCGACAAAAAGACTCGTCGCTTGACATGCTAATGCGCCGGTGAGTACGATCGCGCCCAACAGCAGACGCATTCCCCATTGTTTAACTTGCATTCGTGTTTTTACTCCTTACGTGGGCTAGTGCAGAAATTTTTACGTTTCTGCGGAACATAGCACGGGAATTATACCATAAAGCAAAACGAGGGCAAACAAATCGAGGTGAGCGTCACTCGCGCGCGCGGGTATAGCGCGGTTTGCGCGCGGGCGTTTCGGGTTTGGCTTGCGCGCGGCGATGCGTGGTGCGAAAACTCGGCGCGAGGATTTCGTTTACCGAACCACGCGCCAAATCAAAAATGCGCGATTGGATGCGCGGGTCAATTTGAGCTTCGTGGTGAATGGTCACAATGGTCGGCAGACGCGCCACATAACGATAATCAATGATCTGAAATAATTTTTCGCGCGCCCAGGGCGTTGCACTTTCCGTGCCGAGATCATCTAGCACGAGAAACGGCGCGCTTCGAGTTTCTTCAAAGCGTTGGTCATACGACACCGCACTGCCGGGCGCAAACGTTGCGCGCAAATGATCGAGCAAATCCGGCACGACAACAAACGTGACCGCATTGCCGCGCCGACTGATCGCATTAGCAACCGATGCCGCAAGATGCGTTTTGCCACAGCCATAATCGCCCGTGAACACGATAAATCCTTGCGGACGCTCGGCGTAATCCTTGGCGATCACAACCACGCGGCGCAAGTTGGAGCGCACATCTTCTTTGAGTTCGTCGCCGCGCAGATCAAATGTTTCAAACGTCATGTCGCCATAAAACGCAAGGTTGGACACGCCGCTTCCGCCAATATCCGTGCCGCCCTGTCGAAAATCCGGCGCAAGGATAGTGAGGATTTTGCAAAACGTGGTGTCGGCAACCCGCGAGCGCAAACGCGGATCGAATTCTTCGAGTTCACGATTCGTTGTAATGATCGTCGGCAATTGCGCGTTATAGCGATGGTTGAACAGTTGAAATAATTTTTCCTGCGCCCAGGCAGTCATTGTCTGCGCGCCGAAATCGTCCAGGATCAAAAATGGCGTGGAACGCACCAACTCAAAGCGTTCGTCCAGTGTCACCCGGCTGGTGGGCGCAAACGCCGCACGCAAATGATCAAGCAGATCCGGGACAAGCACGAACAAGACACTCTCGTTGCGCGCGAGCCGCTCGTTCGCGATCGCCGCGGACAAATGTGTTTTGCCGCAACCATAGCCGCCTTTCAGCAACAGCCAACCCGACGGATCGTTGGCAAACGCGCGCGCGGCACTATACACATCTTTGAGATTTTTACGCTTGTCGGGATTCAAGCCCACGCCTTCGGGATGAAACGTGGCGAACGTCATTTGCGCAAGATGCGCTAGTCCGCTCGTGCGCCGCATACTATCCACATCCGCTTGCTGGGTCTCGCGGGTTTTGCACGAACATGGGAGCGCACGCCCAAAGTCGGGATGATCTACCGGCACATCCCGCCGAAAAAATCCCGCGCCGCCGCAAATGGGGCATTGAGTTTTTAGCACCGCGTTAGCGTTTAACGAATTTGCCATAGTCATCGTACCACGTTTTCTTTTTCGATTTTTCCGCGCGTCCTTCAACTTGCCAGCGTTCGAGAATTTTACGCGCGTAACTCCAACTGCGCTTGTTATTCTCGACGGCAAGCTTGAACGCATCGGCGAGCCATTCCGCCGAGTACTGTAGTTCCGCTTCTTTCAACTCTTCGGCAATCATCGGCGTCAGCAAACCGATATTCTGTTCGTACAAGGTAAAGATATTGGGGCGTTGAGTTGCCGCCGCTGGTTCACGCGTCAGCGTTTCACGCGGCAATTCTGTCATTTCAATTTTTTCGTACGCGCGGCGTCCGCGTTCCGTGTTGAGAAAATAGAGATCGTCGTCCTGGTCGCGTGGCGCAAAATGCAACAGTGTGCCGCGTTCCACGGCCAACGCCAACGCGCCCGTCAACGCCTTGGCTGGTTCGCGTTCAATCACGGCCAGTGATTGAATCAGCGTCGGATCCGCCGCCAGTTCGCTCGCGCGCACATACGCCGCTTTGCTATTCGCCAGCAACCAGAAAATGTGGAGCGTCACTTTTATCTCTGCCACATCCTCAATCGCCGGGAGCAATTCGCTGAAAAATAAATTGGGCAGAGGCGTCACCGCTACCTTGCCAGACGGAAAACCGGAAAAAATTTTCATCTTAACGAGTGTGCGCGTTACAATGCGCCATCGGACGGCGCAATCAATAAATTCTCAAACTTGGCTTGCTCTTCGACAAAGAGCAATTGCATATCGCGCGTGGGGCCGTGCCGATGCTTGGCGACAATCAACTCGGCGATTTTATCGGGCCATTCCTTGTGCGGATGTTTCTCTTGCCATTTCTCCAGTGTTGGATAGTACGTTTTTTCGCGAAAGATAAACATGACCACGTCGGCATCCTGCTCAATCGAACCCGACTCGCGCAAGTCCGCTAACTGCGGACGGTGATCATCCCGCGCTTCGACCGCGCGCGACAATTGCGACAGCGCGACGACCGGCACTTTTAACTCACGCGCCAACTCTTTCAACTGGCGCGAAATCTGCGAAATTTCCTGGACGCGATTTTCAATCCGGCCGCGAATCGTCATCAGTTGCAAATAATCAATGACCACCATATCAATACCATGCTCAGCTTGCAAACGGCGGGCTTTGGCGCGAATGTCCATCGGCGATACGACCGCACTATCGTCAATGAAAATCTGGGCTTCGGATAACTCGCCGGTAGCTTTCGCCAACTTGGGATAGTCCGCGTCCGTGATCGTGCCGAGGCGCAATGCTTGCGCGTCAATCACCGCCATCCCAGCCACCATGCGTTGCACCAATTGCTCCGCCGACATTTCCAGGCTGAACAAGGCAATGTGTTTCCGTTTAACAAGCGCGGCATATTGGACAATCGAAAGCGCAAAGGCGGTCTTGCCGGAACCGGGGCGTCCTGCGACGATGATCAAATCCGATTGTTGAAAACCGCCCAGCAATTTATCCAGATCGATAAAGCCGGTCGCCACACCCAGAATTTCGCCTTGATGCTTTTGAATGTAATCCAGGTTGTCAATAAACTTGTCCACCGCGACGCGAATCGGAATCATGTCACGGCTCATGCGCCGTTGCGCCACGGCAAAAATAATTTCCTCCGCGTGGTTGATCGTCTCATCCACTTCTTCGGAGCTATCATACGCAATCCCGGCAATGTCACCGGCCGCCGAAATCAACCGGCGTTGCGTAGACAAACGCTCGACCAGATGCGCGTAATGTTCCACGTGAATTGCAGTCGGCACCGCGTTGATAATCGCCGTGATATACGCCGCGCCGCCCGCATCATTGATTCTGCCCTGCCGATCCAATTCAGACACGACCGAAAGAAAGTCAATCGGCTCGCGATGTTCGTGTAATGCCGCAATCGCTTCGTAAATCCACGCATGTTTCTCAAGATAAAAGTCTTCGGCGCGAATGAGCGGCGCAACTTTGATGATCGCGTCCGGATCGATCAACAACGCGCCAAGCACCGCTTGCTCGGCTTCGATGTTTTGCGGCACCATTTTGTTCGGCGTTGTGATGGGCTGAATTTCGTCCATAATTTTTCCAAATACTCGCTACAGAAAATAATTCCCGACATGATCGAACTGCCGGGAATTGAAGGAGGTCAATCTTCTTTGGGCGAATCGCCGCCCTTGCCTAAACCGTCCAGGTCAAGGTCTTCAAACAAGTCCCGGAAAGCATCCAGTTTTTCGGTTTCTTCCGGTGAGGCACTTGGATCGCTCTGGCTGGGACGAATCCCGGCTTGATCCATCACAGTGCGCGCGACATAGATCGGCACTTGGAGGCGCACCGCCAGCGCAATCGCGTCACTGGGGCGCGAATCGAGTTTGACCTGGCGTCCGTTCAAGTCCATCACAATCTGCGCGAAAAATGTGTCATCGCGCAAATCGGTCACGAGGACGTGTTGCGTCACCCCGCCCGCTTCATGAATCATCGCCTTGAGCAGATCATGGGTCAGCGGTCGCGCGACCTGGTTCCCTTGCAACGCAATCGTGATCGCGTCAGCTTCAAACGGTCCGATCCAGATTGGGAGAAAGCGCTCGCCCGTATCTTTCAAGACGACAATACGATGTGGCGATACGAGACTAACCCTGACGCTATCAATTGAAACCTGAATGAAGTTTTGATCCATCTCAATCCCTCCAATTCCAGAATGACACGCCGATTTTTTCTCGGCGTTCCATCCCCTGTGGCATTATACCACAACCCGCAACGATCCGACAACCAGAAATGTCAAGCCGCTCGACGCGCACGTGCAAGAACGCCGCCGAATCAAATTCGGCGTTTCAGTAATGCGAAAATCGGCAAGCCGATTCGCTTCACGCATTTGGAGCCGCCGTTTGAAAACGATGGCGGTCAAGCTCCGAAACGATCCAACCCGATGCCGCGCCCCCAGTCGTTTGTCTGCATGGCAAGTTGTGTTATAATAGCGCCGATTTTTGAAACGGAGATGAATTCAATGGCATTGCCTTTTGATCTGGGCGGACTGACGATTTATCTACAACTCTTTGGTGCGTTCTTTGGCGCATATTTGCTCGCGATCTGGATCAGTCTGATCGTGTGGGCTTTCCGCGATGTGCGCGCCCGCTCGCGCGATTTATTCGCGCAATTATTTTCAGTTGCACTCGTCGTCATCTTCAACATCCCCGGCTTGCTATTGTACTTTTTATTGCGCCCGCGCGAAACACTCGCCGACCGCTATGAACGCGAGCTGGGTGAAGAAGCGTTGTTGCAAGACATTGAAGAGAAACATGCCTGCCCCGCGTGTAATCAAAAAGTCCAAGCCGATTTTCTCTACTGCCCCAATTGTCATACCAAGTTGAAACGCCGATGCGATAACTGTCATCGCATCACGAGTTTGCGCTGGAACATTTGCCCGTACTGCGGCTCACCCGCGAGCGCGCCGCCCCCGCCAACGACTAACCCGATCTAAATTAAAACACGCAAGTCTTCAAGCGACTTGCGTGTTTTAATTTTGATCGCTTACGCGGTTTCGCCAACCACCCGCACCTGCACCATGTTCGTGCGCCCGGACACGCCAACGGGCACGCCCGCCGTTACCACCACCTTATCGCCTTTTTGGGCAATGCCGCGTTCCAGCGCGCGCACAAAACTTTGTTGAACAATGTCTTCCATTACCGCGGCCGAGTCGATCAACGCGGTTTCCACGCCCCAGATCAACGCCAGCCGCCGCCGCGTTTGCTCCGTCGGCGTGACCGCAAAAATATGCGTCATGGGGCGATGCCGCGAAATCATGCGCGCGGTAAATCCTGACGACGTAGAGGTGATAATTAATTGCGCGCCTAATTCGCGCGCGATCACACACGTTGCTTCGCCAATCGCATCCGTCACGCTTGACACATTCCCAAATTCATGCGCGCACGCCTGAAATTCCTGGCTCGATTCCACCGCCTCGATAATGTGTGCCATCATCTCGACGGCTAGCAATGGATATTTGCCCGATGCCGTTTCGGCGGACAGCATAATCGCATCCGTGCCATCCAAAATCGCGTTCGCCACATCGCTGGCTTCCGCGCGCGTTGGGCGCGGGTTCTGGATCATGGATTCAAGCATTTGCGTCGCCGTAATCACCGGCTTGCCCGCCACGTTCGCTTTGCGAATAATTGTTTTTTGGAAAATCGGGACTTGCTCCGGCGGCGCTTCCACGCCCAAATCGCCGCGCGCCACCATCACACCATCGCTCACCGCCAAGATCGCGTCAATATGTTCCATCGCTTCGGGTTTTTCGATTTTAGCGATCACGGGAATCGCGGCATTGCGTGCTTCAAGCAAGCGCTTTAATTCGATCACATCGTCCGCGCGCCGCACAAACGAGAGCGCAATGTAATCCAGGTTTTGTTCTGCCGCGAAAATTAAATCCGCGCGATCCTTGTCTGTCAGTGCAGAAATTTTCAACGGAATGTTGGGCAGGTTGACGCCCTTGTGCGGCTTGAGTTCGCCGCCCGTAATCACACGGGTAACCACCTCCGTCTCGGTCGTCGCCAAGATTTGCAACTCGATCAACCCATCGTCAATCAAAATCCGATTACCCGCGCGCGCCTCATGCGGCAAATCCGCAAAGTCAATGCTAATCGCCGTGGCATCACCCGCGACCACCTGGGTCGTCAGCGTAAACTGCGCGCCTGCCACAAGTTGAATCGCACCGGCGGCGATATTGCCCACGCGAATTTTCGGTCCTTGTAAATCGCCGAGGATGGCGACGACTGCTTTTTCTTCGCGCGCAATCCGCCGCACCCGTTCGATACGCGCCGCGTGTGTCGCGTGATCGGCATGTGAAAAATTCAAACGCGCAACATCCATCCCCGCGCGAATCATCGCGCGCACAATCTCATCCGTGTCCGACGCGGGACCTAGCGTGCACACAATGCGCGTTCGTTGAATCATCATGGCTCCATCCGTTTAACCCAAACAAAATTTGCGATCTGCTGGCTCATCGAAATTATTCTTGTGCCGCGCTTGAGCATCAACGGTCCCGCAAGCGGCGCAACTTCAAGCACAGCGAGTTTCGCGCCTGGGATCACGCCGCGCGCGCCCAAATAATCCAACACTTCGGCAATGTTTTCCGCATACTCTGAAATGCGCAACACCATCACCACCTCATTCGCCTGCGCGGTGCCAAGTTGGAACGCTTTGGGATCAACCATCGCGCTCCGCCCGTTGCCCGGAATTGGGTTGCCGTGCGGACACGTAGCGGGAAAACCCAATTGCTTGTTCAGCAATTCCGCCACCTCGTCCGACATGGCATGTTCCAAGCGATGCGCCTCGGCATCCGACTTGGCCCAATCCAAACCCAGCACATCCGTCAACCAGCGCTCCACTACCCGATGCCGGCGTTGCAAATGTTCTGCTAACGCTTGCCCTTTCGCCGTGGTTTGAATTTCTTTACGGTCGCTGAACTTGATCAAGCCATCACGCACCATGCGCTTGAGCGTCGTCGTCACCGTCGGGCGCGATACATGCAACGCTTCCGCCAAGCGCGCGCCAATCACCGCCTGCCCTTCCGCAGACATCATATAAATAATTTCCAGGTACGCTTCAATCGTCGGCGTCGCCATAGCTCCTCCACGATAAGCATCAAACCGTCACTTGACAAATCAAAAGTGTTATATTAGACTAACATCATCTGTTTGTAGTGGTTTACCGTTAAACACTTGCCTTGATTATACTCCAAAGCGGGCGAAAGCAAAAACTGCCGCCGCTGAAAAGGAATGCGCTATGCTATCGGCATTATTGATTGCTTTGCGGGAAGGACTGGAAGCCGCGCTCATTGTCGGCATCGTCCTGGGTTATTTGTACAAGATTGGTCAGCGCGAACGCGCCGGGTATGCCTGGAGTGGCGTCGCCGTCGCCGTTAGTTTGAGCGCACTCTTGGCCCTTGGAATGCGTCTGATCGGCACAGAATTGAACACGCCCTATGAGCAGATCTTTGAAGGCACGACCATGCTACTCGCGGTGGCAATCCTGACCTGGATGATTTTTTGGATGCGGTATCAAGCCCGCTTTTTGAAAAACGATCTAGAACGCCAAGTGCAAGCGGTGGTCACGCGCGGTGCAAACTGGGGCTTGTTCGGGCTGGCATTTCTCGCCGTGTTCCGCGAAGGATTGGAGACGGCG
This sequence comes from Chloroflexota bacterium, assembly GCA_037440365.1. Taxonomy (GTDB): domain Bacteria; phylum Chloroflexota; class Anaerolineae; order UBA4142; family UBA4142; genus JBBIUF01. The sequence goes on along the minus strand of JBBIUF010000007.1, from coordinate 56,891 downwards.
TTATTCCTCGCGGCTAATGCGTTTGCGGCAGACGCCGTCGCGACGTTGACAGGCGCGCTTGCCGGTTTAGCGCTCGCCGCCGCCGCAGGGGTGTTGATTTTCAAATATGCGGTGCGCCTCGACGTGAAATTATTTTTCGAGGCGACGAGTCTGCTCCTCGTGATTTTTTCAGCGGGATTACTCATCAATGGCATTCACGAATTTCAAGAAATTGGCTGGCTCCCGCTACTCACCCATACCGCGTGGAATACGCGCTGGTTATTGGATGACGCATCGCCCCTGGGAGCGATGCTCCACGCGCTCATTGGTTACAACGCCGAGCCGTCCTTGCTTCAAGTCACAATCTATGGAGCCTACTGGTTGATCATTTTACAAGCCATTCGCTGGTGGACTCGGTACCTCAGCACACGGTTGCTGGAGCGGCGGGTCTAAGCAAAACGAATCTCCCGTTTTCATCTAAAAGTGAAAACGGGAGATTCGTTTTATACTTGTTCTGCTAAAATAATCGCTTCGGCAATTTCACGCATCGAACGGCGCGTGGTGCGCGCTTGATGCTGGATGCGCGCAAACGCATCCGGTTCTTCAATCCGATGCCGTCGCATCAAAATTCCTTTTGCGCGCTCAACTAGTTTGCGCGTTTCGATGGCTTCTTTCAAGCCGCCAATTTCTTCGTACAGCATGGCTTTTTCCAATTCACCGGCGGCAACATCGGCAATGATCGAAAGCAGTTCGGTTTCATCTTCCGCATACTCACGCCCTTCGCGCGTTTGCACATTGATCGCGCCAATCACTTTGCCGCGCGTGAGCAATGGCACAACCAGCAAGGATTGAAACGTCGCCTCTTTGGTTTCCGGCAAATGCTTAAAGCGCGGGTCGTGCGACGCATGGCTAACGGCAATCGGCTTGCCAGATTTTGCCGCGTGTCCGGTCAGCCCTTCGCCCAATTTCAACCGCGCGTGTCCAACTGCTTCAGCCGCCAAGCCCGTAGTGGCTTTTAATACAAGATAATCATCGGTCTCGTCGAGCAAATAGATAGAGCAAGAATCCACATCCATCGCCCGCGCGACTTTGCGCGTGATCAACGCCAGGATTTGATCGAGCGACCATGCCGCGCTAATCGCGCGGGTGATCTCGCGCAACGCGGCAATTTGCACCGAAAGTTTTTTCGCATGAGAATCTATCGTTGTCATCACGCGCGATTATACGAGTGCCTCAAAAATCCGTCAACTCGACAAACTCGGCTAGATGGATCCGGCTCCATCGCGCAGGGATTTAATTTGTCATAGCGCAAGATTGTGGTATAATCGTTCCGCAAATTTGGAGGAGTAGAATGTCGAGACGAGCAAAAAGTAAAGAGACTAGACGCGACTGGCGCTGGTATGCATCGTTTGCATTAAACGGAGCCGTCGCACTCAGTATGGTGCTTGGGACTGTGTTCTTGTTTACCGGCGCGCCAACGCGATCCGCAGTGCCGACGATCGCGGTGCCAACCATCAGCCCAGCAACGCCGGTTGCCCCAGCCCCAACTGTAGCACCAACCAGCGTGCCACCATCACCAACGCCCAAAGCCAGCACGCAGAATTACAAATTCGCCGTCGCGGGAGACTCCCGCGACGGCGATGTTATTTTCAGTCAACTCCTCAAACAAGTTTCGGCGGATGGCAGTACCTTTTTGATTCACCTCGGCGACTTGGTCAGCACCGGCAAGCCGGATGAATGGGTGCGTTGGCGCGCATTGATGCAAGATTTCAAACTCCCGTTTTATCCAGTGCCGGGCAACCATGATACGAATAGCGCCACGTTAAATGATTATTTGCGCGCAACCGGCGCACCCGCCGTGCACTATACCTTGGATCGCGGCGCGGCGCATTTCGTCTTCCTTGATTCACATACCGGCATATTGACGGACGCCGAATTGCAATATCTTGATCGTGATCTCGCCGCGACGCGCGCACCGATCAAAATCATCGTGACGCATTATCCACCGTTTGATCCGGCAGGCGGCAATCACATCCTGGGTTCCGGCAAAGACCGCTTGATGCAGATTGCGCAAGCGCGCGGCGCGAACTATGTGTTCGCCGGTCACATTCATTGCTACGCTCAAGCCGAGCGCAACGGCGTGCAGTACATTATCTCTGGCGGCGCAGGCGCGCCGATTACGTGCTTGCCCGTGGCTGGCGGTTTTTATCATTACCTCAGTGTTATCGTCCAAGGCGAAACAATCACAACCGAAACTATTCACATCGAATAAAAAATGCGCCGTTGCAAACAACGGCGCATTTTGATTTACGCGGGCTTGACTTTGATCACGCGCGGTTTGATCTCTTCCGCTTTTGGAATCATCAGCGTCAGCACGCCGTTCTCAAACTTGGCTTCCGCCTTGTCTGGCTGAACCGGCAAAGCCAGTTCAATCGCGCGCGCGAACGGACCATAGCGTTGCTCTTGAAGCAAGAACGTGCCTTCGGCTTGTGGCGCTTTGATTTCGCCGCGCAAGGTGACTGTGTTACCTTCCACCGTGATCTCAACCTCATCGGGTTTGATCCCCGGCACAGACGCACGAATCACCACGGCGTCTTTCGTCGTATACACATCCAGCGGCAAGGAGCCGCCGCTTTCGCCGTCCCAGGCTCGCATCGGGCGCACAAACGAATCTTCAAACAACCGATCCATCGCCTGCCGTAACGTCATCGCTTCTTTAATAGGTTCCCAGCGTGAAATGCTCATTTTAACCTCCGTGAAATCGTATGCAAATTATTTAGCTTTGACTTTGATCGTCTTGGGCTTGACTTGTTCGCTCTTGGGAATTTTCAAGGTCAACATGCCATTGTTGAATGTCGCTTCGGCTTGATCCGCCTGCAAACCATTGGGCAAAGTGACGGCGCGCGAGAACGATCCATAGCGGCGTTCTTTGCGAAGATAATCTTCTTCTTTCACATTGTTCTCTTCCTGGGTTTCGCCGCGAATCGTCAGCGTGCCGCCCGTCATCGTGATCTCGACTTGATCGGGCTTGAGACCAGGCAAGGCCGCCTTGACCACCACCTCGTCCTTGGTTTCGTACACATCCAACGCAAGATTTGCCACACCGAGTGGCGCAACCCAGCCAAAGCCAGGGCGAACGACGGCATCCTCAAACAGCCGATCCATCGCCCCGCGCAACGTTAGCCGATCGTTGAATGGATCCCATCGAATTAGGTTTGTCATATTTTCCTCCTGTCCGAGTATTACCTCGGTTAATTTTCGATCTAGATTATATCATTGCATTTTTTACTTGTCAATATGTTTGACAATGATATTATCAAGTTTATGGTAATTTTAACAATACATTGGTTGACATTATAAAGTTCAAGTGATATAATTTGGCTATTAAATCGAGTGTTTCGGGGCATTTATGGAATACAAAGACTATTATCAAATTCTTGGCGTCGGCAAGAGCGCAACCGAGAAAGAAATCAAGCAAGCGTATCGAAAACTCGCGCGCAAATACCACCCCGATGTTAATCCGAATAATAAAGCCGCACAAGAAAAATTCAAAGAGATCAACGAAGCCAACGACGTCCTGTCCGATCCCGACAAACGCCGCAAGTATGACACGCTTGGTGCAAACTGGCAACAGTACGAACAATATCAACGGGCAGGCGGACAGGAACCATTTCAGTATGGACAATATCGGACGACAATCAATCCCGAAGACCTGGGGCATATTTTTGGCAACATGGGCGATGATCTCGGCGGTGTGTCTGATTTCTTCCGCACATTTTTCGGCGGCAATTTTGGCGGCGCGCCCAATGCGCGCGCGGCGCGGCCACGACGCGGCCAAGACTATGAGCAAGTCATTGAAATTCCACTGGAAGAAGCATATCGCGGCACGACACGCTTGATGCAAAAAGAGGCTGGACGGCGGCTCGAAATCAAAATTCCGGCGGGCGTCAAAACCGGGTCGAAAATTCGCTATGCGGGCGAAGGCAGTCCGGGCGCAAACGGCGCAACCGCCGGCGATCTATACTTGCGCGTGCAGATCGCGCCGCACTCAACGTTTGAGCGCGACGGCGACGATTTACGCGAAGAGATTACGGTTGACTTGTACACTGCCCTGCTCGGCGGAACCGTGACTGTGCCAACGCTCAAAAGCCAGGTCGTTCTAAAAATTCCAGCGGAAACCCAAACCGGCAAAACATTTCGGCTCGCCGGGCTGGGCATGCCGAAACTAAACGAGGCCAACGCCTTGGGCGATCTCTACGTCAAAGTGCGCGTCGTCCTGCCCGAACAATTGACCTCCGCCGAGCGCGAGTTATTTGAACAACTTGCCCAGATGCGGAAACGCAATTGAAGGAAGTGAGCGTATGAATTTTCGTCATGACGAAGAAGAACCCATCTATATCATTAGTGTCGCGGCACGCTTGGTGGAAATGCACCCGCAGACATTACGCTACTATGAGCGCGCTGGCTTATTGAAACCCACTCGCTCATCCGGCAAAATCCGGCTCTACTCGCAACGCGAGATTGAGCGCCTGCGCAAAATTGCGCGGCTGACCAATGAGCTGGGCGTCAATTTGGCGGGCGTTGAAATCATCATGGACTTGACCGAACGGCTGGACACCTTGCAAGAGCGCATGCGCGAACGCGAACAACAACTCAAAGATGAAATTGAACATTTACATCAGGAATTGCAAGCGGCTCAACGCCCATAACCAGAATCCCTACACGTCATCTCGCACAACAACCGATACCCTATTCAAAGGAGCACCATGAACAACCCAACCTTGACGACCGCCGTGAACAATGCGCTCAAGAGTTACACCCCGCTTCGCATTTGGGCGCACACCTTGCACGTGAGCGCGCAAGACAGCACCGTGACGCTCGCTGGCACAGCGCGCAGTCACACCATGAAAGAAATCGCCGAACAACTCGCGCGCGGAGTACGAGGCGTAAGCGCAGTGCAAAACCAAATCGTCACTGACGATGACGTCGAAGTGGCAGTCGCGCAAGCCCTGGCGGCAGACACCAATACGCGCACCAGTTTTCCTGGGATCCTAGTCGGCGTTGTCTTCGGCGTTGTCTATCTCAAAGGCCAAGTCAAGTCTGCCGAGATCAAAAGCGCGGCGAGCCAGGTCACGGCAGGGGTAGCCGGAGTCAAAACGGTATCGAATGAACTGGGCATTGCCGCGTAAACCGATAGACCCGCGGTAAACTCCGCCGGGTTTAGAAACACAGTTATCATATTGGAGAGACTGATCCCAATCCGAGCAAAGGAATGCCATGACAGACAGCGTGACCATAACCCCACCGGATCGAATGACGCCCAAGATGGAAGAAATCAAACGCGAGTTTGGCGGCGAGATCGTAGACTTGTTCAAAGAGTTGAACCGCATCCGGCTTAAAGGCGTGGGTACGATCACGCCCCTGCCCGTGATGGATCGCAAAAGTTTGCGCTGGTCGCTGTCATGGAAAGCCGAGCCAATTTCATTCGAGATCAGCATCATCATTCGCTTTGAGGATGATGGTCAGGTCGCGCGAGTCGCCGGAGTGTGGGTGCATCGGCATGCCTCAACGCCGATGGATTTTGAGGGACACACCCCAACAACGCGCATGCACCGTTTAACCACGTTGACCATGCCTGCCATCCGCGAAGCCATTGATGCCGAGTGGGGATAGAATAACGAACGACAAAAGACAAAGGACGGAGGACGCGCGTTCGTCTTGCGTCCTTTCTTTTTGAACAAGGATTAAACACCTATGGCTTTCAACCTAAACAAACTCACTGAAAAAGCGCAAGAAGCCGTGATCGCGGCGCAAGAACTCGCGCAAAATAATCAGCACAGCCAAATTGAACCAGAGCATTTGCTTGCCGCGCTCCTCGCGCAAGCCGATGGCGTAGTGCCACAGATCATCAGCACGCTGGGCGCGAAACCGGAATACCTTGCGCAACAACTCGGCGGCGAATTAAACCGCTTGCCGCAAGTCTCTGGCGCAACAACCCAGGTCGGTGCATCGCAACGCCTCGCGCGCGTGCTGGATAATTCGACGCAACAAGCGAACAGCTTGCACGATGAATACGTTTCGACGGAACATCTTTTGCTCGCGTTGCTTGATCACAGTGACGGCGCAACCGCGCGCATCTTGCGCGGCGCGCAGATCACGCGCGACGCGGTGCTCAAAGCGTTGACGCAAATTCGCGGCAACCAGCGCGTCACGTCGCAAAATCCAGAAACAACGTACCAAGCATTGCAAAAGTATGGCCGCGACCTCACCGATCTCGCGCGCCAAGGCAAACTTGATCCGGTGATCGGACGCGACGAGGAAATTCGCCGGGTCATGCAAATTTTGTCGCGCCGCACAAAAAATAATCCAATCTTGATCGGCGAGCCAGGGGTGGGCAAGACGGCAATTGCGGAGGGTCTCGCGCAACGCATCATGCGCGGCGATGTGCCCGAACCGCTGAAAAACAAACGTGTCGTCGCGCTCGACATGGGCGCACTCGTCGCCGGCGCAAAATATCGCGGCGAATTTGAGGAGCGGCTCAAAGCGGTGCTGAAAGAAATTGCCAGTGCCGAAGGGCAAATCATTTTATTCATTGACGAAATTCATACCGTCGTCGGCGCAGGCGCGGCGGAAGGAGCGATGGACGCGAGCAACATGCTCAAACCCATGCTCGCGCGCGGTGAACTGCACACCATCGGCGCGACCACGCTTGACGAATATCGCAAGCACATCGAAAAAGACGCCGCGCTTGAACGCCGTTTCCAACCGGTGATCGTTGGCGAGCCAACCGTGGAAGACACGATCAGCATTTTGCGCGGCTTGCGCGAACGGTACGAAGTGCATCACGGCGTCAAAATCAAGGACGCCGCGCTTGTCGCCGCCGCCGTGCTGTCGAAACGCTATATCACCGATCGCTTTTTGCCAGACAAAGCCATTGACCTGGTTGATGAAGCCGCGTCGCGGTTGCGCATGGAAATTGATTCAATGCCCGCCGAGTTGGACGAAATCACGCGCCGCATCAAGCAACTGGAAATCGAACGCGTCGCCTTGCAAAAAGAAAAAGACGATGCGTCGCGCGAACGCCTGTCGAAACTCGACAAGGAACTAGCGGACCTCCGCGAAAAATCCAATGCGCTGACCGGCAAATGGCAACAAGAAAAAGACGTGATCGCGCAATCACGCGCCTTGAAAGAAGAGCGCGAAAACACGCAACAGCAACTCGAACGCGCCGAGCGCGAATCAAATTTGGAAGAAGCCGCCCGCTTGAAATATGGCAAGCTCGCGGAAATCGAAAAAAAGATGCAAGCGCAGACCGCGCGCCTCGCTGAAATCCAAACGAGTGGCTCGTTGTTGAAAGAACAAGTGGACGAGGAAGACATCGCCGAGGTCGTCGGCAAATGGACGGGCATCCCGGTTTCGCGTTTGATGGAAGGCGAAGTTCAAAAATTATTGCGCATGGAAGAGCGCTTGCACGCGCGCGTCGTCGGCCAAGACGAAGCCATCCGCGCAGTCGCCAACGCGGTGCGCCGCGCGCGCGCGGGCTTGCAAGACCCCAAGCGTCCAATCGGTTCGTTCATCTTCCTGGGTCCCACCGGCGTCGGCAAAACTGAATTGGCGCGCGCGCTCGCCGAATTTTTGTTTGACGATGAAGCCGCCATGATTCGGATTGATATGAGCGAGTATCAGGAAAAGCACACGATCGCGCGATTAATCGGCGCGCCACCTGGTTATGTTGGTTACGATGAAGGCGGGCAATTGACCGAAGCCGTGCGCCGCCGCGCCTATTCCGTCGTGCTGTTCGACGAAATCGAAAAAGCGCATCCCGATGTGTTCAATACGCTGTTACAAATTCTCGACGACGGACGACTCACCGATGGGCAAGGCCGCACGGTGGATTTCAAGAACACGGTCATCATCATGACCTCGAATATCGGCACGGAATTTCTAGGCAACGGCTTGTCTGCCGGCGAGCCGAGCGCGCACGAAGCGGTGCTTGGGGCATTGCGCGCGCGCTTTCGTCCCGAGTTCCTGAATCGCATTGACGAGATTGTCTTGTTCCATGCGTTGACACTCGCGCACTTGGCGCGGATCGTAGAAATTCAAATGCAACAAATCGGCAAGCGCATGGCGGAACGCGGGATCGGCATTGAACTTACCGACACTGCCAAAGAGTTGATCGTACGCGAGGGCTACGACGCGACGTATGGCGCGCGTCCGCTCAAGCGCGCCTTGCAACGCATGATCCTGGATCCCTTGGCACTGCAAGTGCTGGAAGGCAAATTCGGCGATGGCGACACTGTGGTTGTGAACACAAACAAGGATCAAATCGTTTTTCTGAAAAAGGTCCGCGCGTAAGTTAGCACCACGGCTAGGCGCGAGAACGTTCCAATGCAGGCGCGCCGGGGGAATGGCTTGCGTGAGTTGGCTCTAACGCGAGATGGCGGATGCAAATTGCATCCGCCATCTCATTTTTTATCTTTAGGATTTTCGCTCAGGTTGTCATTGCGAGCCGTTTTCCCGCAAAGGGGGGCTTGGCTCTGCGAGAAATCTATGCAAAATTCAAGGCGCTCCGTCACGGCGTTCGAAATGACAAGCAAGTCCTGATCTTTCATCACACCACGCATAAAACGCTTTGGGACCATGCACGCCAATTTGTAAAATCTTTTCAATGTCGGCGGTGCGGCTGGGTCCGGTGATCAAGACCGCGTGCCGCGCGTGTTTGATTTGCGCGAACACAGCGGCAAGATTTGCGCGGAACAACCGTGGCGAGAATACTGCGAGATGCACACGCGGTACGAGCGAGACAGCTTGCGGTTGCGCCACACTCGTCCCAAGCACCAGCGTCCCCGTTTGTGGCAAAACCGCATCCGCTCCGGTGATGCCCAGGTCGCATTGCGCCAACGCGTGCTTGTCGGCGTATGGCGATAGAATTTCTACGCCGAGTGGCGTGAGCAGATCTGCCAACGCAAGAATTTCAGGTGTCTGCCACAATGTTACGCACTTTACGTTTTCGGCGCGCACCAGATCAGCCAGCGCATCGCGTAAATTGTCTTGGGTAACCAAGCGGCGCGTGTGTCCGCCGACATTTTCAATCGCCGCGAGGGTGAGCGCAATCTGCGACTCGACCGCGTCCGGCAAGCGCGGCTCCACTGGCAACTCGGGCATCTGCGCGCGCGGCGAATTTTCGAGCGCGGCGTAAACGCGGCGCAAAATTGTTTCGCGAGTTGTCATCGCGCACCTCGCTTGCGAAAGATGACCGCAACGAACGCAATCAAAATGCTCAATACAATAATCGAGCCAAAAGTTTTATTTGATCCGCGCGCGATCTCCCCTCCCCTGCGTTTACTCCACCATGCACGAAATTCATTGCGCAATACTGGGAATGGGCGCACACTCGTCCACCGATTGAGCGGCGGAGGCAAATTGGACAACCAGTCGCCGCGCTGTAACCGCGCTTGCGCGACTGCGCTGAGCCGCGCGCCCAAGCGATACAACCACGGCGTACTAAACATCGCTTCGCCGATCTGCGCGCCCGTGCGCGCAATGGCTGGCAGGAGCGCCGGTTCGGTCGCATCACCTTCAGCAACCCGATGCCGCAAATGTAACAAGATGTCGGTGATCGGAATTTTGACTGGGCAGACATCGTTGCACGCGCCGCATAGCGACGACGCATACGCGAGATCGCCCGCGCGTTCTGTGCCGAGGAGTTGCGGCGTCACAATCGCGCCGATCGGTCCGGTATAGACTGCCGCATAGGCATGTCCGCCCACCGCGTTATACACGGGGCAAATGTTTGCGCACGCGCCGCACCGAATACAAAGCAAGGTTTCGCGCGCGCGTTCATCGCGCAAAATTCGCGTACGCCCGTTGTCGAGCAAGACCAAGTGAAACTCGCGCGGTCCGCCATCCCAGGTTCCGGTAATCGTCGTGAGGTATGACGTGAGCGCTTGCCCGGTCGTACTGCGCGGCAAAAGTTGGAGCAACACGGCCAACGCATCCCAGGTTGGAATCACTTTTTCAATACCAACAATAGCAATATGCACCGGCGGCAACCCGGTGGACATGCGCCCATTGCCTTCGTTTGTCACTAGCACCAACGTCCCGGTTTCGGCGATCAAAAAATTGCCACCCGAAATTCCCATGTCGGCGGCAAGGAATTCTTGGCGCAATTTCACGCGCGCGATCTCGGTAAGGATGGCGGGATCGGGCGGCGCGGCAATACCTAATTTCTCGCGATACAACGCGGCGATGTCTTCTTTGGTCATGTGTAATGCCGGAGCCGTTGGGTGCGATGGGCGACTGCCATCCAATTGCACCAAGTATTCGCCCAAATCGGTTTCAAGCGACTGAATCCCCGCGTCGCGCAAGGCGTCGTTCAATTCAATCTCTTCGGACAACATGCTTTTCACTTTGACCACGCGGCGGACTTGGTGCGCGCGCGCGATCGCCAACACAATGCGCCGCGCCTCCGCCGCATCACTTGCCCAATGCACCACCCCGCCTGCCGCGCTGACGCGCGCTTCCACCTGCGGCAAGTATTCATCGAGATGCGTGATCGCGTGCAAGCGCACATCGTGCGCCGCTTGGCGGAGCGTTTGCCAATACGCATTGCCCAACGGCGCGACTGACTCGGCGCGTTTACGCACTGCCGTCGCAGTGTTTTTTTGCGTTGCGGCGCGCAGGCGCGGGGCAACCTGTTGCGTGTTACGGCGAAAATCAATGCGCTGGGGTTCCATCGGCTCCTTTTGGTGCCAGTATAACACTGTTTACGGGCAGGTTCAATTTTTTACCGATATTGACACACTGATACATCACCATATAATTGCACTAGACGAATAACTCGTCTTGGCAAAGGGGCTAGCTTGAATCGGACGACACCGCGTTTGACGCGCCTCATCACTTTATTCCGCTGGATTATTCCACCGGTTCTTTGCGGCTTGGGTTTAATTTATCTTATTTGGGAAAATCTCGATGTAGATCAATTGCCCGTTTCCTCGCCGCAATTCCTGATCGGCATGGCACTCCTCTGCATCGCGGGCCCGCTGATCACATTTCTCTCGTTGACTTGGGCGGAGCATTCCGCCGCCGCGTTTGAACACGCCGAACAGGCACGCATCCGCAAACAACATCAACTCATTGCGCTCAACGCCATCGGCGAAGCCGTCAATCAATCGCTCGAACTCGACGCGGTACTCCAGCACACAATCGAGCGCGTGCTCGACGTATTACATCTCGAATCAGGCGAAGTGCGCTTGATCGAAAACGGGCAACTCGTTTTACACGTAGCGCAGGGCGTCTCGCCAGAATTCACCGCGGCGGAACCGGTCATTCCACTTGGACAATGCTTATGCGGTAAATCCGCGCAGACTGGCGAACTTGGCGCAGTCGAGGATTTGCGCGTGCCGAGTCTCAGCCATACCGCGTGCGCCTGCGAACAATTTCGCTCGGTGTTGACGGTCCCCGTGCGAACCACCACGCGCGTTGTCGGCGTCATTCACGTGGCAAGTAAAACGCCCCGCCACTTTGATTCGGATGATCGCGCGCTCCTGATCGGCATTGGCAACCAAGTTGGAGCCGCCATCGAAAAAGCACAACTGCACGCGCAATTGAAATCGTTGAATCAAGAATTAGAAATGCGCGTTGGCGAGCGCACGCGCGAATTGCTGGAAGCGCAAGGTGAGTTGATTCACAAGGCACAAACGCTCCAAGAAATTTTGAAAGAAGAACGGCGAGTGGAGGAACGCACCCGCGAACGCATCGCACATGATTTGCATGACGGCTTGCAACAGTTAATCGTCGGCGCGTTGTTTGAAACGCAAGCCGCGCGCGACGTGGTAAACTATCGTCCCGAAACTGCCGTCGCGCGCATCGGTGACGCGCAAACCATGTTGCACCGCATCGAAGCCGAAATGAAACGCGCGATCTACAACTTGCGTCCGGTTGCGCTTGATGCGCACGGTCTAGTTCCCGCGCTCCGTGAATGTGTCGCCAGTTTTTCGCACGTGGCGCAGGTATATTGCGATTTGAATATCACGGGCGTCCCCTGCCGGTTTGACCGCGACGCCGAAGTGGCGGTGTTTCGCATCACGCAAGAAGCGCTGAACAATATCGAAAATCATGCGCGCGCGAAAGCCTGCCGCGTGGCGGTGACCTGGAGCGCCCGCGAACTCGCGGTGGAAATTGTGGACGATGGCGCAGGTTTTGATCTGGACATCATCACGCAACAAGCGCGCACACATCTCGGTCTGATCGGGATGCGCGAACGCGCCGAAAGCGTCGGCGGTAATTTTGAAATTTCGTCATGCCTCGGACAAGGCACGCGCGTCGCCGTGCATGTGCCACTTGCGGAGAATGAATTATGAATCTCATTCGTGTCGTCATTGTGGACGATCACCCGATTGTGCGACAAGGCATCCGCAGTGTGTTGACCAATCACCCGGATATCCAGGTCATTGGCGAAGCGGACAATGCATCAAGTTTGTTTGGCTTGCTCAGCTCGCTGACGCCGGAGATTGTATTGCTCGATATTCGGATGCCCGGGCAAAGCGGCATTGAGATCGCGCAACGGCTCAAGCAGGAGAAACCCGCAATCAAGATCATTATGCTGACAACGTATGATGATAACGAATTCTTGTTCGGCGCGCTCCGCGCGGGCGCGGATGGCTATTTGCTCAAAAGCGCGTCGCACCAAGTCCTCGCCGATTCGATTCGCCAAGTGGCGCGCGGCGAACGGTTGCTCAGCCCCGCGCTTGTGGACAAGGTCATGCGCGAGTTTCAAGAACTCGCCAAAGAAAAAACGCGCGCTGATTCAGGATTGACGGATCAAGAGATGCACGTTTTGCAAATGATTGCGGCGGGCGCAACCAACAAAGAGATCGCGGAAAAGTTGTACTGGAGTGAAGTGACCGTCAAGCGCAAAGTGCAAGACATTCTAGAAAAAATGGGAGTCGCCAATCGCGCCCAAGCCGTCGCCGAAGCGGGCAAACGCGGCTTGCTATAGAAATCCCTCGATGACTTGCGGCTTGCCATCCATTGAATGCCATCGCAAATAAAAGCGGAATACTAGAATTTGGGTTTAATTTTCTACGTGAAACACAGTTTAATCCCACAGTGCCCTTGATAGGAAAAACACATTCGTAGCGTTCTACACTAGACCTTTTTGGAGGTATAGTGATATTATATCCAACGGAGAAAAAATGAAACGCTCGATGCTCGTGATCATCACAGTTTTGATTCTGGTTACCGCGTGTACTGCCGCACCAACCCCAACGCCTGTTCCACCCACGCTTGCGCCCACGCCTATCCCGCCGACGGCAACATCTGTGCCGCCCACTGCAACACCTGTGCCGCCCACTGCGACGCCTGTGCCACCCACTGCGACACCTGTGCCGCCCACCGCAACGGCATTGCCACCTACGCGTACGCCTGTCCCACCCACCAGTACACCGGCTCCCTTTGCGCTCTCAGGCACAGGATTTGAAGCCGACTATAAAGGTGATTGTACTGACGTAGATGTTGCGATTACTGAAGTGACTGGCACTTCACTCAAAATCAAGGTCTTGAACGGCAGTCTCGCAATCCGAGGTGGCAAATTGACCGTGTGGTGTTACGGTGCAAAACACACCTGGCAAGGCACACTAACGTATGCGGGTTACACCTTTGCAAGCGATGCCGCTACGCCGATGCAATTCACGTTAGACAAGGACAAGGGATATATTTACGTCACCGGCAAGGGTTCGGTCACGTTCCCCGATGGCAAGATCGTCCAATTTCCAAAGTAAGATGGCGCAGATTCGTGAGCTTTGCAACACGCGCCCCGTCCACGCTTAAAACCGACCGATAAACCAATGCCGCTTCCCTGCGAAAATTCGCAAGGACAGCGGCATTGGTTCGAGAGATTCACATTTTCATATAGGAAATCAACATGACATCCAATCATTGGACAACCCAAAACATCCCAGACCAGCACAACCAATTGGTGATTGTGACAGGCGCGAGTAGCGGTCTCGGTTACGAAACTGCCTTGGCGTTGGCAGGCAAAGGCGCGCAAGTCATTCTTGCTGTCCGTGACGAAGCCAAAGGACGCGCAACCCAGGAACGCATTTGCCAAGTGTATCCGCAAGCCCAAGTTGAATCGCTCGCTTTAGATTTAGCGGATTTGAAAAGCGTGCGCCGATTTGCAGAGAATTATTGCAACCGCTATCAAACGCTATCGTGTTTGATTAACAATGCCGGCGTCATGGCGATTCCATTTCGCCGCACGGCGGATGGGTTTGAGATGCAATTTGGTACAAACCACTTGGGACACTTTGCCTTGACCGGTTTGTTACTTCCAGCGCTCTTGGCAACACCTCAAGCCCGCGTCGTATCTGTGAGTAGCATGATGCACATATTTGGCACGATTGATTTCACCAATCTAGATGGCGCCAAACACTATAATCAATGGCAAGCGTATAGCCAAAGCAAGCTCGCCAATTTGTTATTTGCGTACGAATTGCAACGTCGCTTTGTGAATGCGGGCGTCGATGCCATTAGCGTTGGCTGTCATCCTGGCTATGCGGCAACCAATTTACAAACCACCGGTCCCCGCATGAGCGGATCGCGCATTGGGGAAACCATGAACCAATTGGCAAACCGATTGGTGGCGCAAAGCGCGGCAATGGGAGCATTGCCCGCGTTGTACGCGGCAACTGCCCCTGGTATTGCGGGCGGCGCTTATATCGGACCGCTGGGTCTGGGCAAGATGCGGGGTTATCCGGGTCACGTGCGATCCAGCGCGCGGTCGTATGATGTCACAACGGCACAGCACTTGTGGCAAGTCTCAACCCAACTGACTGGGGTAGCCTACGCCAAGCTGATACAGACAATTCCAGCGTCAGGATAATGACTGCAACGGTCACCGGATCGATGCGCAATCGAAATGCGTTCGCGTTTGAAATTTTATTTTTGCTCTACGTTGTCTAGTACAAACTCGGCCCCAATTTGATTTTCAACTCGCACATCGCGCAGACGCAAACCGCGCACGTTCCGCGCCCACAAGCCAACGCGTTGCATCGGCGGAATATCGTCTGCCATATCCGGCGCGCTTGCTTGCGCGTTCGTCGCCAATGCAATTGACACATCGGCGAACGAAATATCTTCGATCGGCATTTCAGGCAAACCGTACACAAATGCGGCGGCGGACTGGGCATTCCGCGCGGTGATGTGGCTAAAATGAATGCGCCGAAAAATCGGCGTGCCATCCGAGATCGGCTGTGGCTGTTTGTCCGAAACAAATGGATCACCGCGCTTGTTGACGTGATAGTACAGATTCATGGTGAACGGGCACAGCACGTCCGTCATCACAAGATTCGTCACACGAATATCTTCGACAATGCCGCCGCGGCCGCGCCGCGATTTCAAGCGAATGCCGCGATCCGTGCCCACGAACACACAGTTTGAAATTACAACGTTGCGCACACCCCCGCTCATCTCGCTCCCAATGACGACGCCGCCGTGTCCATGCACCATCGTGCAATTCGTCACCGTGATATTTTCACACGGCGCATAAAGTTCACGCGCCTCGGTTTCGATGCCCGATTTGATCGTTACGCAATCGTCGCCCACATCAATGTGACAATTCGAAATATGCACGTTGCGGCACGAATCGGGATTGATACCGTCAGTGTTCGGCGAATCGGGCGGATTGCTGATCGTCACGTGATCCACCGTTACATTTTCGCAGCGCACTGGGTTGATCGTCCACGCTGGCGAATTGAGCAACGTGAGGTCTTGAATCAACACGTTGGTGCAATTTGCAAATGCGATCAGACGTGGGCGCGGCGCATCAAGCGTTTTCGCGCGATGCAACGTCCACCACATTTCGCCGCGTCCGTTGATGACGCCGCGTCCGATGACGGCAATGTGATGCAAGCCATCGCCCGTGATGAGCGGCGCGCGCGTTGGTTTGGTTACGCCTTCCCAGCGCATTGTGACCAGCGGATAATCGGCAATGTTTTCACTGCCGAGCAGAACCGCGCCTGCGTCAATGAAAAGCGTAATGTTATCGCGCAAAAAAATCGAACCAGTCACGTACTGGCTGGCTGGCACAAAAACAGTGCCGCCACCGACCTGGGATGCGGCCTCAACCGCGGCTTGAAGCGCGGACGTGTCATTCGTCGCGCCATCGCCGGTCGCGCCAAAATCTTTTACGTTGAAAAAACAAGTCGCCATTCATTTCTCCACTGATGCGTCTGTCAACGGATTCCATCCACTCAGCACGTGGTCGATCGTAAAGTTGCGCGCGACCTCTTCAGACAAACTGCGCCGCGCATCATTCGTACTTGCACCAGGTCCCCTACTGGCGAATTCAAAAAAACGCGCGTCGGCTGGATCAAACCAAATCGGATTGCCGTCCTTGTCTTTGCCCGCCATCGGTTCCCAGCCATTTGGTGCAATATGCGAATCCATCCAGCAATGGATAAATGCTACACTGCCAACAGCATTCGGATCTGCGGCGCGAGTTCCATCGAGCAAGCGAGTCGTCGGATGCCAGGGACGTCCGAGTGCAACGGAATGATCTGCCATGGTCGAATGTTCTTTTTTCAACCGCGAGTGGATGAACAAAAAACCAAACGCATTCGATACGTGCGTGCTGGGAGCCGTGATCCAACCATTGTTTGTCGCGCTTGCGCGATCACGCGACACAATATCACAATCGTCGAACACCGCTTGCCCCGCGCCAAAAATAAAATCAATTTTTCCACAGATACAACACTGGGTAAAATAATGCCTGCCCGCATTAACATACAAGGTATCTTGATAACCCATCAAGTTGATATTTTTGAAAATGGCGCGGTCATTGCCCGTGTCGGTTTTGAGCGCGACTGCTTGTGCGTTAGCCAAGCGCGTTGAATCGTTACTTGGCTTGGCGGCATTTGCAGGATAGTCAAAGCTATTTTCAATCGTCAAGTTCTCGGCGCGAAAATCGCGCGCGCGCACGGTAATGCTCGCACTGCCCGTCGTGCCATACGTTGTGCCATCCGATTTTTTTGTATCCGATGCCGTGTCGAATGTAAGCACCGTCTGGTCGCGCTGTTCACCGATGAAGGTAATGAACGGTTTGGTGACGTTGAGTTTTTCGTAATAGCGTCCCTGCTTGATCAAAATGACGTACGGCTGGGTCGCGTTGTCTGGCGCATCGTTCAACGCGCTGGTCATGCATTGGTAAAGTCGTACGCCATTGATGCGCGTGCCTTCAATGCCAATGTATTTACAATCCACAACTGCGTTAACGCAAGACATCGTTTTGTTCCATCGCGTTACTGGCAAGTAAGAATGCGCCAACGCCGTGATGGTTGTCGGTTACCACCGGCTCGCTGATATAATACTCGAACGAACCATCTCGATACGGCGTGCCGCCCAAGCCCGCGCTTTTACACGTGTGCGTCAAATGGACTAGACCTGCGTCATCCACTTGAACAAATTGCTTGACGATGCCTGCGTAGGCGCGGCTTGCGATCGGCCAATATTCTTGCGGCAAGTATTTTTTTCGCGCGCCGTGCGCCATCGCATAGACGAACATGCATGATGCCGACGATTCGAGATAGTTACCCGCGCGCTGGCCGTGATCGAGGATTTGATACCACACGCCCGTGTTCGCATCTTGCACACGCACGAGCGCATCCATGGTTCGATTTAGAATGGCGATCAACTCATCGCGCCTAGAATGATCCGGTGGAAAAAAATCAAGCACGTCAACAATGGCCATCCCGTACCAGCCAATCGCGCGCGCCCAAAAATGCGGTGAACAGCCGGTTGCCGAATTTGCCCAGCGTTGTTGCTTGCTTTCATCCCAGGCATGATAGAGCAAGCCAGTTTTTTCATCGTGCGTATGTTGCGCAATCAAAATAATTTGGCGGGCAATGTCGTCAAAATTGCGAATGGCGGATTGCACAGCATGCCCCACGACCGATTCATACTGCGCGTAAAAAGCATCCGCCATGTAAATTCCGTCAAGCCACATTTGGTCTGGATAAATCTGCTTGTGCCAAAAGCCGCCGCTTGGTGTTCGCGGCTGGGTGTCGAGTTGCGAACGTAACAGCTCAAGCGCGCGTTTGTATTTTTCCTCATGCGTTTCGGCATAGAGACTGAACAATACTTTGCCGGTATTCAATCGATCGACGTTGTATTCGTCAAGCCGATAACCCCGAATTGTGCCATCCGCTTGAACAAAGGCATCCAGGTTGCGCCGGATATAATCGAAATACTTTTGCTCGCCGGTTGCGCGCCAAACCTGCTCAAAGCCTTTGAGGACAAGCCCCCATGCATAATCCCATTTGTCGGCAAGCAATGAATACCGCGCCATCGTCGAGTCCGCCATTCGAATTGACCAAGACTGATTCATCACTGTTCTAAAACCTTTACCGCAAAGACACGGCAAAAAATCAAAATTAAATCTTGACGGTTCGATTAAGCTGTCCAGCCAGGCAAAAACTCTCGGCTGGCGTATAGCATTTCGTTGAACATTTTCCAGGTTTCATCCGGCGGCAGACGATTGGTCGGGTCGTTCAGCACGGCTTGGAATGCCAAATCCTTGTCCTGTGTCAACGCCGCTTGCACGATCATTTCTTGATTCGCCACGTGACGCGCGATCAGCGCATGAACGCCGGGCGGCAACGCGCCTGCCACAATGGGTTGAACCTGATCGCGTGAAAACCGCGCGTTCGTTTCGACGACGGCGCGCAAAGGGATATTGGAAATTTGTCCGATGTTCTCAACATTGACATTCGTGATCAAATCACCTAGTCCAAGCAAGGCTTTCATCTGCGCAACGCCTTCTTCGCCGGATGCGTCAAGCACTAAAGGGACACGTCCTTGCATCAAATCGAGTGTGTTCTGCGGCGCGGCGCGCCATCGCTCAATGCGATAGGTGATTGGCGTGCGAATGACGCCCCAGCGAAATAGCTCTTCTGGCGAACGGGTGAACCCTGGCATAAATTCGACCAGATGGCGATCGCCCGCGGCGGCGAGAATGCCGTAGCGTTTGAACAATTCATACTTGATCTGATCGACATTGCGGAACCAATCGCCCCAATGTTCTACTTGGGCGCGGGTATATTGGCGCACGACGCCCGGCTCGGCCATGTGCCGTCGCACGAGCGCGAGCAAATCCGTGTCGCGATAAAATGCGCGGTCAATCCACGTGAAATGATTGATGCCGATGACGTTCACCTGAATCGCGTTCCGGGGTGGCGCCGGCGAGACGCCTAGGTATTTTTCGACGAGCGTGGCAAGTAATTTTTGAGTGGAAAAAACTTCGTGGCAACAGCCAAAGACGCGCAACCCAGGTTCAACGCGCGTGAGTGTGCGCGTGCAAATTGCCATCGGGTTGGTGTAATTGATAACCCAGGCATTGGGACACGCCGCCGCGATTGCCTGCGCGAATGTTCGGTAGATGATCGCGGAACGCAAGCCGCGCACGAGACCGGGCGCGCCGGTCGTGTCACCAACGGGAAAATACAAGCCCCGCTGTTCGGCAATGGCAATTTCTTCGCCCATGATTTCCAGCGTCCCAGGTTGGATCGAAAGGACCACGAAATCTGCGCCGCGCAACGCATCGTCCAACGTCGCGACGGTTTCGTACCGCCAATGCGACACGACATTCGGTTGGCTTTGAAGCCAGTTACCCAAGCGCTCGTTCAAACGCGCGGATTCAACGTCAATGTCGTAGAGCGCAACGTGGCCGGTCAGTTCTGGCGCAAGCGCGAGATCGAACATGAGTTTGCGCGCCCACGCGCGACTGCCGCCGCCAATGTATGCAATTTTGAGTTCAATTGGAGGAGAGGGTTTCATTTTTTAATCAACAAGTTGGGCGTCGGGTGACCAACGGGTTGCCCGACGCCCTTTTTGTGTTTACGAAAAAATTTTCACGCGCCTGACGCTTACTTTAGATAGCCGCCATCGGTCAACGCTTTTTTCTGCGCGGCTTCCCAGTCTTTAGCGCCGAGCTTGTCCAGACCAGCCACGTAATCCGCCCAGGTTTGATCCGTCAGCGGTTGCTGTCCAAGCACAAACTTGGAAATGTTCTCACCGTAGAACCGATAAAAATCGGCGGCATTGGAAGGTGGATTGACGAGACCTGCGGCAGTCGCATCGATGTACGGTTGCTTGTCGAAACCGTTGCGATACGTCAGCGGGTCTTGCGTCCGACCACTGGCTGTCTTGAAGGACGGATAACGCACAGCCAGCTCGATGGGTTTGTTGACATAGACCATGTTGCGCAACTGGGTGAGCGGCTGGTTTTCTTTCGCGGTCCAAGCCAGCTTGGGATCAATCCCGCTCGTCGTCACGTTGCCGTTTGCGTCGAGTTTATAGTTCACGCCATCTTGTCCGAAACCCAGCAACATATAGCCGTCGGTTGCCATCCATTCGAGCAACTTGGCAATCGCCGGACCCTTGCCCGCATCCATCGCTTTTTTCGAAATCGCATAGATGCGCGCATTGGCATATTCGACGCCATCTGCGCTCTTGCCATCGGGTCCCTTGGGCGGCGCAAGCACTGCCCACAACGCGTTGGGGAAGAGCTTGTCAAAATCGGAATAATTCGCGACAGTGGCTAACGCGGCAAAATTTTCGTGCATCATGCCGCACTTGCCTTGTTTCCAACGCGCGCGGAATTCTTCTTTTTTGAGCGTGGGCCAATCGGGGTCGATCACTTTGGCGTCAATGATTTGCTTGATGAACTGGGTCGCTTTCATATAGTTTGGATTGCGCACGTTCAAGCCAAACGAAGCGGCACTGCTCAGGTTGAAGGTGCCCGCCACGCCATACGCGCCATAAATCCAGTCAAAGCGAGTACCGAGCGCGGGATTGTTCAGTCCGGTGCCTTCGATGTAGGCGCAATAGCCATACGTGTCATTCTTGCCATTGCCGTCCGGATCTTTTTCGGTGAACGCTTTGGCAACCGTCAAGAATTCGTCGAGCGTCGTCGGGGCTTTCAAGCCGAGCTTGTCAAGCCAGTCTTGGCGAATGACCAAACCGTCAATGTGGGGAATGGTGCCGGGATCGGGCAGGCCGTACATTTTGCCGTTAAGCGTGACCAGCAAGTTGCGACCTGGGTCGCTATAGTGATCCTTGGTGCGGGTCGGCATCATCGGCAAAAGCGCGTCAACGGGCGCGGTCAAACCGTTTTGCGTGATCTTGAACCACGCATCCCGATTGACCATGAAAACATCGGGCAGGTTGTTCGCGGCGGCGGCGGCGTTGATCTTGGCGTCTTGATCGGTCGCGCTCGATGGTTCCGTCACGAGTTTTAGATTGATGTTCAATTTGTCTTTGATGATCTTGTAGGCAACCCAGTCATCCGGCGGGGGACCAGCTTCGGTGACGCTTGCGCCAAACCAAAGCTCAATGTCAACGGGTTTTTCCGGCACCGCGGTTGCCGGCGCTTTAGTTGCCGCCGCGGTAGGCGCGGGCGGTTGCGTGGGCGGTACTGCCGTCGGCGCAACCGGTGAGGCCGATGACGCTGTTGGCACGGTTGCCGGTGCGGTGGTCGCGGCTGGGGTCGGCTGGGGCGCAGGTGCCGCAGTTGGCGCTGGGGCGCACGCGGCCACAACCAGCACGCATAATGCCATCAGCAGTCCGAGTTTGACAAACAGATTAAATTTCGTGTTCATGCGATTCCTCCTTGAATCATTCTATGCAAAGCGAATTAACTAGCCCTGGTGTTTGAATTGATTTTTTTATTCCTCCTCAATCAATCCGCGGCTATTCCTTGACTGCACCCGCCAAAGTGCCTTTGGTAAAATAGCGTTGAATCCACGGATAAACGAGCAACATCGGCAACATGGTGAGCAAAACACTGGCGGATTTAAGCGAGTCCACCGAAGCGGCGCTATACGCGTCATATTCGACGTATTCACTCACACTCGCCGACGAGAGAATGTTGCGCAAGATCACGGGCAACGGTTGCAGTTTGGCGTCATTCAAATACAAGATCGGTGTAAAGAATTCATTCCAGAAATAGACGCCGTAAAATAAACCAATGGTCAGCAAGATCGGGACCGACAGCGGCAGAATGATTTTCCACAAGACTTGGAGATCGTTTGCGCCATCCATTCGCGCCGCTTCTTTGATTTCTTCCGGAATGCCTTCAAAAAAACTTTTCATCACCAGCGTGTTATACACGTTGATCGCGGGTGGCAGAATGATCGCCAGAATATTGTCTTGCAGTCCGAGTTTGGTCACGAGCAAATAGTTTGGGATCAACCCAGGATGGAATAGAAACGTGAACAAAATCAGCATCGTGATGAAATTGCGCCCGGGCAATGAGCGCGTGGACAGGGCATACGCGAGCGGCACGGTGAGCGTCAGCGATAACGCGACGCCGGAGACGGTAATGACAATGCTGTTCCATGTGGCGCGCAGAAAACTCGCTTGCCCCACCAGTTGCGTATACGCCGCCAGCGACCAATCCCAGGGCCACATAAAAAACGGCGCGCCTTCTTTGTTGTACGTGTCGATCGGCGTGAACGAAGTCATGACCACGCGCCAGAGCGGCACCGCGATCAAAATCAACACGGTCAAGAGCAAACCGTTGACAAGAATCTGAAACCACAATTCTTCGCGCAATTTGAGGCGAAACATATTAATACAACCCCTTGCCCGCAATTCGCTTGGCGGCGCGATTCGACACGACGATCAGAATCAAGCCGATCAAGCCCTTGAACAAACCCACCGCTGTCGCTAGACTAAATTGAAAATCCAGAATGCCTTGCCGATAGACCCAGGTGTCAATAATGTCGCCCACGCTGTACACTGGCAGAGAATACAAAACAAAGAGTTGGTTAAAGCCGCCTTCCAAAATGTTGCCCAAACGCAAAAGCGTCACCAGCACAATGACGCTGAGAATGCCGGGAAGCGAAATATGCCAAATCCGTTGCAAACGCGATGCGCCATCCACCGCCGCCGCTTCGTAAAGTTCCGGACTGATCGCTAACAATGCCGCCAGGTAAATGATCGTACTCCAGCCGGTCTCTTTCCAAATATCGGAGCCGATGACAATCCAACGGAACCAATCGGGCGAGGTCATGAACGCAATCGGCTTGCCGCCCAACGCCGTGATGATTGCGTTGATCAAACCGCCGCCCGGCGAGAGCATCATCAACAGAATACCAAACATGACCACCCAGGACAAAAAGTGCGGCAGGTATGTCGCGGTCTGCACCAAGGAACGAAAGAACATGAACCGTGACTCGTGGATCGCCAGCGCGAGGATGATCGCAATGGGCATGCCAAAGAGCAACCGTGCGCCGCTAAAAAAGAGCGTGTTTGTAATCAGTTGGGTAAAGTAGAACGAGTTGATAAAGGTTTCAAAATTTTTGAGACCGACCCAGGGACTATCTTCCACGCCTAGGAGTGGTTTGAAATCTTTGAACGCAATTTGGGCGTTATAGAGGGGAATATATTTAAAGACAAGGTAATACAAAAGCGGCGGAATTAACAAAAAATAAATCCAACGATGCTTCCACATTTCGTGCGCCAAGCGCTTGAGGCGAACGGATAGCGCGCTGGCTTGGCGATCCCCCGGTATCATGCCGGAGAGTTGGGCGGCGAATTTACTCATCACGCACCTCGCGTTAGCGTTGCAGGTTGTCTTGTTCTTTTACTGGGACTAGGACTGGGCGCAACGGGTTTTCCAATTTGATCGACTCCGCGCCCCCACCCGTTTTCGACCGAAATTTGCGCGGTCACTCGTTTGAGTTCTTCGATCAGCGCATGTTTCTGGATATGCTCGTCCATCCGTTCGACCGGAGCCGAAATGCTCAGCGCCGCGACAATGCCCTTGTGGCTAAACACCGGAGCCGCGACGCACTTGACGCCGGTTTCATACTCTTGATTGTCCAGCGCATAGCCATTCTCGCGGACGCGCGCGATTTCGTTTTCAAATTCGCGCCAAGCGGCGATCGTCGCGTCCGTACAGCGGGTGAGTTTCAAACGAGGAAAACGCGCGCGGAGGTCGGCGGCGGGCAAATACGCAAGCAAGGCTTTGCCAATCGCGGTGGCATTGGCTGGGGCGCGTCCGCCTACCCGCGACGACATCAAGCCAATCGCGTACGAGCCGGTCACTTTTTCAAGGTAAACAATTTCGTTGCCGTCCAAGATACCCAGGTGAACCGTTTCGCCAAATTGATTGCGCAACCATTGCATTCCATCAATCGCCAACCGGCGGGTGTCGTTGATCTTGAGGAATTGACTGCCCAATTCCAAACAACTAATGCCTAGACGATATTTCCCAGTGATGGGATCTTGCTTGACAAAGCCATGGCTTTCGAGCGTCACCAACATGCGAAACGTGGTGCTGGGATCCAATTCCACCCGTTTACCAATTTCTGTCGCGCCAAGTTCCGCCTCGTCGCCTAGAAATGTTGTGAGCAGGACAAGCGCGCGCTCGACGGCGCGGATACGATAGCGGTCATTGGCATTACCCGGGGACTTGGCATTCATTCAGCATCTCAGTTGGTTTTCATTAGATAAAAGATACTTTCATCTAATAAAATAATATCATACATGCCGAGCTTTGTCAATAAATTTCCGCGTCACGGATTTGAACGTAAAGAATAATTTTCATCCACCTTGAATAAGGTTAATCTCATCCTCCGTCAGTCCATACAACTCATACACCAGCGCATCAATCTGCGCGTCGGTTGCGTCAATCTGCCGTTGCCCTAGCTCGCGGTCATGCGCGGTTTGCGCGGCGGGCAAACGCTTGTACAGGTCAAGCATTTGCGTGACGAGCGCGACCATGCGATCATGCCGCGCTTTGTCAGCGGCGTCGGACAAGTTGATGACGCGGATGGGAAGTTGCGCGATGAATTGCGTAAAGTAACGAAAGAATCCGCCACGCATCGTCGTGCTAACTTTCTTCAAGTAGAAATCCAAGACATTGCTATTTAGCAATCCCAAAATGTATTTGGATGACTCGCTCACATTACTTTTCAGTGTAATGCCATAACCGCTTGTAAAAGCGTATTCGCCATTTTTATCCAATGCGAACGATGCGTGATTTGCAATGTCGGGAACAAGAATTTTACTGGCACTCATCAATTCGAGATTTTTTGGGTAAACATACGCGTACCAATTATCTCCGCGCATCCTTCCGTGTTCGCGGTTTTCCAAATAGGATTTGTTTTCGAGAAGATATGAAAACATTTTGGGATATTTCTCTCGTGCTTCTTTTTCTGATATGAACTTGGTACGATCATCTTCAACGTGGTATGGCACAATGACCACTTTGCCTGATGACAAAATCTGATAAGGTTTGATCTCGCGCCCCTGCAAAAACAGAGAAACCGCTTTGCGTTCAAGTTTCACATCTTTGTCCAACTGTTTCGAGTGTGCGGTGATCACATTTCCATTGTCAGAAACCAAATCCAACACATAGACCTCATTTGCGCTGGTACGAATACCCTGTGCGATTTTCTCCGCCACATCGCCCAGCTTGATCGGCATCTGGCTCAACCGCTCGAACAACGCCGCGCTCTTGCCGACTGCAAAATTCCATTCCGCGCGCGTGATGCTCGCCGCAGGAATCGCGCCCTCCGTTGCTGTGCCTTCCGCGCGCCACGCGGCAAGATCGTTCACCTTGACCATTTTACATTCAGCGCTTCCTGGCTTGTCCAAAAACATCAGGCAAGTATACGTGGTTGCGCCAGCAAAAATTTGCTGATCGCCAAAGTGGACGACGTGCGCCAGATGCTTGCCGCGCGCAATCACATCGCGCAACGGCTCGCCGTACTGCGCGTTGAAAAATTTATGCGGCAAAATAAATCCCAAGCGTCCGCGCGCGTTTAACAGCGCCAAACCTTTTTCCACAAACACAACGTAAATGTCATAATTGCCTGCGCTCGCGGCGGCATACGTGTCCTTGTAAATTTCAACTTCAAGCGGCGACCATTCCTTCATCGTTTGAATGCGAATGTACGGCGGATTGCCAATCACGCAATCGAATCCTTGGTTTTCCTTTGCGGGCTTGGCGTCTTTGCGGTTTAATTCGTCGCCGCCAAACACCTGCGGAAACTCGCGCGCCCAATCAAACGGATTCACGCGCCGCATTTCGTCCGCGTCCGGCAATAACTGCCCCGCAAAATAATCGGAACCAATCAAACTGTTGCCGCATTTGATATTCGCATCCAGGTTCGGCAAAGCGCGCTCTTTGAACAAGGACAATTGCTTGCCCAGCGTCTCTTGGTTTTCGCCTTCCAGCACCTTGAGCAACAACGAGAGTTTCGTCACCTCAACCGCTTGGCGATCAATGTCCACGCCGAAAATGTGCGTCGTCAAAATGCGTTTCTTTTCCGCCGTCGTCAGCCGCCAGCCGTGCGCGCTTTCATAGATGCGGTCGCGCGCCGGTTTCGCGTCGCGATGTTCGACGTACCAAGCAAGATAATAATTGAGCAGATGTTGATACGCGCCCAGCAAGAATGAGCCAGAGCCGCACGCCGGATCAAGCACGCGCAAGCGCGCCAGGTCGTTCGGCGCTTGATCCGCGACGAGTTTGCCAACTGTCTGCGCGACGATGTAATCCACAATATACGGCGGCGTGTAAAATACGCCTCCCGCTTTTTTGACTTCGGGTTTTGCCTCGACCTTGGCTTGATGCGACGCGGTGAGCCGAATCACCTTGCCCAGAAATTGCTCATACACATTGCCGAGCGTGTCCGCGCCCAGTACCGAAAATTCATACGGCGATTTGGGGTAATACAAATCACCGAACAGATCGCGCAATTTGTCATCGTCAATGTTCAACGTCGCGGTCAGCGCGTCCGCTTGAAAATCGAACAGACCAGAGTTGTAGCGATCATCGGCATCACGGCAGAGTTTGAGAAAGCGGGAGTAGACGCTTGAACCTGACAGGTTTTCCAAACCTGTCAGGTTTAAGAGTTGCCCGTATTCCTCCGTGCCGCGATCCTCCGCCATCCGCAAAAAGATAATACGATCAATCGTGCGTTGCACTGCGTCGTTCATCTCATCGAGCGAAAGACGCGGATTCAACTGCGCGATGTTTTTCGCCAACAGCACGCGCCAGCCCTCAATCTCTTTCAGAAATTCAGTATCCACCGGCGATGTGCCGCGTTTGCCTTTGGCGTCTTGCATGAAACGATCAAACGAGCCGCGCAAAACGGCGTCTTTGGAAAAAATGTCGTAAATCTCGGAGAGCCGGTCAAGGTATTGATCAAAGGTGAAATAGTTGATGCGTCCCACACTCGCCTTGTCGCTCTCAGCAGGACGCGCGCGGCAATCGTACACCGCGAGTTCTTCAAAGTCAGAGAGCAGTGAGAGCGGCAGTTTCGCGCTCCACGCATACCGCCGCAATTGATACGCGGCGTTGGCATCGGTTTTTAACGGCACGCTGGGTTTCTTGGCTTCGGCAAAAAATTTACGCGCGCCACCAATGCGAAACGAATAATCGGGCGCTTGGGTTGCACCGCCAATTTTCAGCGCGTCTTCGTTCACCACTTCTTTGTATTGCTCCGCCCAGCCCTGGCGATTCGTCACGTCCCAGCCCAGCGCTTCAAAAAACGGATCGAGAAATTCGCGGCGCAGTTGCGCTTCTTTATATTCGGCTTGACGGTACTGCGCGTGATTACGCGCAAACAATTCCACGCGCTCGCCGATAATGCGTTTGGCTTGATCGAGTCCAGTCGAGTTCATCGCCTCCTCCCTCGCTATCCGGGTTGATCCAGCAAATCCAAAAAGACTGGCACAATGGCGGGATCAAAATGTTTACCGGCTTGCTCGAAAATATGCGCGCGCGCGCGTACCGCGTCCCACGCCGAACGATACGGACGATCCGAGGTAAGCGCATCCCAGACATCCGCCAGCGCAAAAATGCGCGCGTGGAGCGGAATTTCCTCACCTTTGAGACCGCGCGGATAACCCGTGCCATCCCAGCGTTCGTGATGACAGTTCGGAATGTCAAGCGCGGGACGCAAGTATTCAATGGGCGACAATAAATTGTACGCGCGAGCGGGATGCATCAACATACTTGACCATTCCTCTGGCGTGAGCGGACCGGGCTTGAGCAAGATCGCATCGGGGATTGCCATTTTGCCAATATCGTGCAAGAGCGCGCCGCGCCGAAAATTAACCAAGGCTTCGCCGCGCACCAAGAGCGCCTCGGCTAACTGCAACGCCAATTTCGTTACCCGCGTCGTGTGTCCCTCGGTTTCATGATCGCGTAAATCGAGCGCGTGCGACCAGCCTTCGATGGTAGCATCATACGCGCGTGTCAGTAATGCGGCGTCGCGCAGAGTTTGTTCATACAGCGTGGTGCGTTGAATCGCATTCGCCGCAATATCCGCAATTGCGGTGAGTAACTGTTGATCAAACAAACCAAATGGCTCGCGGCGTCCTGCCCACAAGACGCCGATCGTTTGCGTGGCGGTCTTGAGCGGAATCCCCAAAAGTGCCACAATGCCCGGTTGCATAAATCGCGCATCCATGCTGGAATTGGATCGCACATCGGCTTGGAAATACGGTTGACCCGTCGCCACAACTTCAAAACTGAGCGATTTTCCTTCCGGCAAAGTTTGCCCTTGCAAAAAGGACCACTCCGCCGCGCTGGCTTCGATGATCAATGCGGCGGTGGCGGAATCGCGCAACACGATGCTAGCCCCGTTACACTTGAGACGATCGGTCACCCGTTCAAGTAGAATGGGGAACATTTCAGCGCGGTTGTTCGCATTGCGGAGCGCGGCGCTTACATCGGCAACGGTGGCAAGCTCGCGCTCGTGTTGCTTGCGGTCGGTAACATTGCGCGCAATTGCGCCGGTAAAATTGCCCGATTCCGTTGAAATTGAAAATACCTTGATTTGCAAATCCAATTCCACGTGATCAGAGCGGCGGATGTGAGTTTCCCACTCCATTTCAGTCGGGGTGGTTTGATTGCGCTGTAAATACTCGAAGATTTTTTCGCGGTGGCCCGATGCAATTGTAGACGCATCCCGCTTGAGTTGAATGAGGAGTTTTAGAATTTTCCAGATCGGTTGGTGAAATGCCTGCGCGCGTGAAATCCCCGTCAGTTGTTCAATGCCCACATTCCATTCGATAATTTTGCCTGTCACATCCACGACGACAATACCGTCCCGCGAAGCTTCCAGCACCCGCCGCGCAATTTTTTCATAGCGCACCTCAGGCGCGAACAAGCGCATGATCAACCAAGCCAAGACGCCGGCGCACACGAGCCAGACGCCAATCGCAACTGCGTCCGCTTGCCAATTCGGGATACTGGGGAACAACCAATGAAATAGTCGGTCGAGGAGAGGCAACAACAGGAAACTAGCGGAGAGCATCGCAAATGCTTTGGCATGTGCAGACCATGTACTCGGCGTCAACATTGGCAGACCTCATGGAAATTCCAACGAACTGACACACTTGGTCAAGCGTCTGGTTTTGGATCGTTTCCGAGCTTGACCGCCAGCGTTTGAAAACGCTGGCTCAAAAGATGAAAACTCGGTGGACCGAATTGCGCAAAGCAAATCGGCTTGAACTGATTTGCACATTCCCAAGACGCCGACTTGTTCGGCGGCGCTCGCCTAAAAATCTGACGCACACCCCTGGTCAATTGGCATTTGACTTGGGCTTGTAATCTGTTACGATTGGAACGGGCGCTAGAGCATACCGTGAGCGTCTGTAAAAAAATAACAGATGGGGCAAGTTTATTTTTAACAAACCCTAAAGACGGACTGGTGCAAAAAAAAGTATTGGAAAAAAAGTAGGCGAGATTGGTATGTTCACCACCCGCCTGCCCTTTGCTTGCCGCGCCCCAGTTCTGCGTCTCGGCAATGCGATCATTCAATTGAATTCCAGGAACTGCACCACCCGCATCGCCGCCCCGCCTCAGCGAGCGCATCCCATTCAATCACAAACGCCACGCGCGCTTGCGCGTGAGTGGCGGTATAACGAACCAATGTGATTGCGGCAGTAGAGTGGGTCATTAAGGTAACCGCGCTTTCGCACTAACTGGGAAACAAGGATTCGAACCTTGATTAACTGATCCAGAGTCAGTCGTGCTACCATTGCACCATTTCCCAACGCGTTCGCATTTTAGCACAAACTTGGACGATTGCCAAATTGCGCGCGGCAAGACTGACTCACCGATGGAGCAACAACCATGCACAGTGTCATTACCGCCAATGGTGAACTCGCTGCGGCAGAGCGCGTGCGCGCGATCTGGCGCAACGCCGATTTGCGAATCGCGGCAGACGGCGGCGCGCTCAACGCGCGCAAACATCTCGCGCTCGCGCCCCACGTTCTCATCGGCGATTTCGATTCGCTGGATGAGACAACGCGGACGTGGTGCGCCGACGCACACACGGAATTCATCCAGCATCCGCGTGAAAAAGACGAAACCGATCTTGAACTCGCGCTCGCACTGGCGCAGAAACGCGGCGCAACCACAATTACAATTCTCGGCGCACTCGGCGGACGCTTGGATCAAGCCCTGGCAAATGTGTTGCTCCTGGTGCAACCCGCAACCGCGCGCATCGCCGCAAAAATTGCCGGAACAGATTTCGATGCGTGGCTCGCCTGGGATCACGCAACAATCACAGGGCAGATTGGCGAAACCGTTTCGCTGATTCCGCTAACCGCCAACGTCACGGGCATTATCACAACTGGCTTGCGCTATCCACTGCGAAACGAAACGCTCGCGCTTGGTTCGGCGCGCGGGGTGAGCAATGAACTTGGCGCCGAACAAGCCACCGTCGTGTTCACGCGCGGCTTGTTGCTCGTGGTGCATTTATTCAACCCAAACGATGCGTGAACTTGACGCGCGTCATCATTTTTCCACTTGACCCGCACGCTTAATCGTGCTACACTTGCGGCGTCAACTGAATAGTGAACGGGGAGCTCGCACGGCGGGCTGAGAGGAAGATGACTGATCTTCGACCCATTGAACCTGATCTGGATAATGCCAGCGCAGGGAGACATCAAAAATTTTGAATCGCTCCCGGCATTGGGAGCGATTTTATTTTAAGGAGGAGAAAATGATTGCACGCAAGTTTTTCGAAATCGCGTCATGCGCGATGATCACCCTGGCACTGTTCGCGTGCGCGCCCACGAGCGCACCTGCGCCCACATCCGCCGCGCCGCGCGAATTGGTCGTAATGACGCACGATTCGTTCGCCGCAAGCGATGCGGTGATTCAGGCGTTTGAAAAGGCAAACAATGCCACCGTGAAAATTCTCAAGTCGGGCGACGCGGGCGCGGCGTTGAACAAAGCGATCCTAGCCAAAAATAATCCGCTCGCCGACGCATTCTTTGGTGTGGACAATACGTTTCTTTCGCGCGCGCTCGCCGCGGATATTTTTGCCGCGTACAAACCGGCGAATGCCGCCGCCATTCCCGCCACGTTCGCGCTTGATCCAAGTTTTCAATTGACGCCGACGGATTATGGCGATGTGTGTTTGAATTACGACGTGACGTATTTCAAAACCAAAAACCTCGCGCCGCCGCAAACGCTCGACGATCTGCTCAAGCCGCAATACAAATCGCTCGTAGTCGTGGAAAACCCAGCCACCTCGTCGCCCGGTCTGGCATTCTTGCTCGCCACCATCGGGCGGTTTGGCAAAACCAAGTATCTGGATTATTGGAAGGCACTGCGCGCGAATGACGTGCTGGTCAGCGAAGGCTGGGACGATGCGTATTACGCCAAGTCATCGTGGGGCGGCAAAGGCGGCGACCGCCCCATTGTCGTAAGTTACGCAACCAGCCCCGCCGCCGAAGTGTTTTTCTCGAACGGCAAAGCTGTCGAGCCACCCACCGGCAACGTCTTGGGCGATTCGGCATGTTTTCGGCAAATCGAATTTGTCGGCGTGCTGAAAGGCGCAAAGAATCCCGATCTCGCTAAAAAGTTTGTGGATTTTATGCTGACGCCGCAATTTCAAGCCGATGTGCCAGCGCAAATGTTTGTATTTCCAGTAATCCCCAACACGCCGCTCCCGGATTTCTACAAATTCGCGCAGACGCCAAAGAATCCCGCCAATGTGTCTGCCGCTGACATTGAGGCGAACCGCGATGCGTGGATCAAGGCATGGACCGAAAGCGTCTTGCGCTAATCGGTGCAACCCAATCTGGCACGGTTCGGGTTACCGTGCCAGATTGGAAACGTTATAATAATTTAACCTGAATGTATTCCTATTTCTTTTTGGTGCGAGTCGGCATATAATAAGTCGCAATCGGTACGCCGAGGCGGAAATATGCCAACAACAGAGTTGCGCACGGTTTGGGATTTGAACCCGAGCGATCACTTGTGCTGTATTTATGAAACCGAAGCGGAACATCGCGCATTGCTCACCAACTTTCTTCGCGATGGCTTGGAACGTAACGACTTGGTTTTGTACATTGCAGACGCTCACACCGCCGAAACCGTGATCGGCTATTTGCAGGATGATGGCATCGCCGTCGCCGACTATCTAGCCAGGGGTCAGTTCAAATTACTCACGGTTACCGACACATATCTTCAAGACGGCGTTTTTGATCCAGACAAGATGATCGCACTGCTCGAACGCGAAACCGCGCACGCGCTTGCCCTGGGGTATGCCGCCCTGCGCGTCACCGGTGAGATGACCTGGGTTTTGCGCGGCGCACCTGGCTCGGAGCGTTTGATCGAGTACGAAGCCAAACTCAACTATTTTTTCCCAACCCATCCCTGTCTGGCTTTGTGTCAGTACGACCGGCGTCAATTTAGCGCGAATGTTTTGCTCGACGTGTTGCGCACTCACCCGATCGCCGCGCTCGGTACCGAGCTTTGCGACAACCCCTACTTTTTACCGCCTGAGGAAATGCTGGGCAATGACATTGCCAACAATACATTGCGGCACTGGGTTAGCGCCATCCTCGCTCGCAAGCAAGCACACCTAACTTTGGAACAACAGGTAGCGCAACGTACATCTGAACTCGCGGCAAGCCAAGCCATCACGCACGCTTTACTTGACGCCACCGGCGATTCGGCAATTTTGGTTGACACGGACGGAATTGTTTACGCCGCCAACGCCATTGCCGCCGCCCGCTTTGGGAAAACGCCCGCCGAGATGCTTGGCATTTGTGTTTATGATTTATTGCCCGCCGAAAATGCGCGCCTCCGCAAACAACACGCGCTCGAGGCGCTCGCCACCGGCACAACCGTCACGTTTGAAGATCAGATTGGCGAGCGCTGGTTTGAACAGCACATTCAACCGATCCGACAAGCCGATCTGCCGCCCGATCGCGTGGCGGTATTTGTACGCGACATTACCGAGCCCAAACGCATTCAAGCCGCTTTACGCGAGAGCGAAGAAAAATATCGCACGCTCTTTGAAAATATGGCGCAGGGTGCATTTTATCAGCGCGCGGATGGTGTACTGACTGACGTAAATCAAGCAAGTTTGGATATGTTGGGTTTGACCCGTGATCAGTATTTGGGCAAAACGTCATATGATCCATCCTGGAAAGTGATTCGGGAGGACGGCTCGGATTTACCCACTGAACAACACGGCTCGATGGTTGCATTACGCACCGGACAACCGGTCAAGGATATGGTGATCGGTGTTTATAATTCACGCCACCATGCCTATACCTGGCTCCAGGTCAACGCAACGCCCCAATTCAAGCCAAACGAGGACAAACCGTACCAAGTGTTTGTCACAATGCACAACATTACCAAACGCAAACGCACCGAAGATGCATTGCGTGAAAGCGAAGAAGAATACCGCCGCATCGTCGAAACCACCAACGAAGGCATTTGGATCATCAATGTTCAAGCGCTCACAACCTTTGTCAATCCGCAAATGGCGGAGATGCTGGGATACACCGTCAACGAAATGCTCGGACAATCGCTCTTTGCCTTTATGGACGAACAAGGCAAACAAGATGCTCAGCGCAAATTTGAACGCCGCCAGCAAGGCATTAAAGAACAACACGATTTCAGATTTCGGCGCAAAGATGGCACTGACCTGTGGGCAATGCTGTCAACCAACCCGATTATGAAAGACGGTACATTCATCGGCGCGCTGGCAATGGTGACCGATATTACCGAACGCAAACGCGATGAAGACCACGTGCGCTCGGTTAGCGCATACAACCGCTCGTTGATCGAAGCGGCACTCGACCCGCTCGTCACCATCAACCCGGACGGCAAAATCAGCGACGTGAACCTCGCCACCGAAAAAGCCGTTGGGCGCGCACGCGCCGAAATTATCGGCACCGATTTTTCAGATTATTTCACCGAACCCGATTTAGCCCGCGACGGCTTTCGCCGCGCCTTCACCGATGGCGCGGTGCGCGATTATGAACTTGCCATCCGCCGGGTGGATGGCACGATCATCCCAGTCCTGTACAACGCCACCATCTATCGTGACGAGTCGGGCCAAGTTATGGGCGTGTTCGCCGCCGCCCGCGATATCACCGAACGCAAACAAGCCGAAGTCACTCTGCGCCAAGCCAACCTGGAACTGGATCGCCGCTCACGCGAGCTTGAAATCCGCAATCTCCAGGTTACGCTCCTGAATGAAATGGGCGACCTACTGCAAACCTGCCGGACCATAGAAGAAACCTATCCCATTGTGCCACAGTTCGCGCAACAATTATTCCCGGAACAAACCGGCGCCTTGTATGTGTATACCGCTTCTAAAAACCTGGTCGAAGCCGTTAGTCTCTGGGGTGATCTCCCATCGGATGATCAAGTCTTTGGATTTGAAGAATGTTGGGCGCTCCGGCGTAATCGCGCCAATATCGCCTATGGCAATGGCGCCACCCTCGTTTGCCCCCACATCGTCCAACCGACCGTTATTTCGGTGTGCGTACCGCTCATCGCGCAAAACGAAACGATTGGCTTGCTCCATTTGCGAACCGCCGCGACGCAAACGGCGGCTTGGAGCGATGACCAAACCTCGCTTGCCATCACCTTGGCGGATCGCCTGGCGCTTGCCTTGTCCAACTTGAAACTGCAAGAGTTATTGCGCGAGCAAGCCATGCATGATGTCCTCACCGGTTTATTCAACCGCCGTTATATGGAAGAAATGCTCGAACGTGAAATCCGCCGCGCGAATCGCAGTCAACAGCCGGTATCCGTGATGCTCATTGACCTCGATCATCTCAAGCAAATTAATGATCGCTGGGGCCACAACGCCGGCGATCTCGCTTTGCGCCAAGTCGGCGATCTGCTCACGAGCCACGTGCGCGGCGCAGACATTGCCTGCCGCCAGGGCGGCGATGAGTTTACCTTGATCCTGCACGAAACCACGCTCGCCCATGCACTCGAACGCGCCGAGCAATTGCGGCAAGCGGCGGCAGAACTGCCGCTGACATTTGAAGGCGAAACCACCTACTCGATCAACTTGTCCATTGGCATCGCCGCGTCGCCTACGCACGGCACGAACGTCGAAGCCGTTTTGCGCGCCGCGGACGCCGCGCTCTATCGCGCGAAAAGTCAAGGGCGCAACCGGGTCATTGTCGCGGAATGAAACTAGCGCGTCTTGGCTTGATTTTACCCGTTGCGTTCCTGGCGGTATTTTATTTTTACCCGCTCGCCGCGATCCTGCAAACCAGCTTTGCGGACGGCGCCGCCAGCATTGCCGAACTCGTTACCGATCCGTATTACGCGCGCGTCCTCGCGTTCACGCTTGAGCAAGCCACGCTCTCCACACTCCTCACCCTGCTCGCCGCGCTTCCCGCCGCATATATTTTCGCGCGGTATACATTTCGCGGTGCCAGCCTTATTCGCGCGCTCACGACCATCCCATTTTTAATGCCGACAATTGTCGTTGCCACCGCGTTCAGCGCGCTGTTCGGTCCGCGCGGCAGTGTCAACCTAGCCCTGATGACCTGGTTTCGCCTGGATACACCGCCAATCCAAATTCTCAACACGCTCGCGATCATTGTGCTCGCGCACACGTTTTACAATTTCACAATTGTTCTGCGCGTCGTCGGCGGCTTTTGGAGCAATCTCGATCCGCAGATCGAACACGCGGCACGCCTTCTCGGCGCGAATCGCGCGCGCGCGTTCTGGCATGTCACGCTTCCGCTGATCGCGCCCGCCATCGTCGCCGCCGCGCTCCTGGTTTTTATTTTCGATTTCACCTCATTCGGCGTTGTGCTGATCCTGGGCGGCGCGCGCCTCGCCACACTCGAAGTCGAAATCTATCGCCAAACCGTCAACCTGTTCGATCTGCCGATTGCCGCCGCATTGTCGCTCACGCAACTCGGCGTCACATTTCTCCTGATGCTAATCTATACGCGCTTGCAAACGCGGCTCGCGCAACCGCTGAAACTGCGCCCGCAAGCCATCGTCAAGCAGACGCCGCACACCGCGCGCGCAAAAATTTTCATTGGTGGCTATCTTGGCGCGATGCTCATCTTTTTGCTCACGCCGCTCGTCTCCGTCAGCGCCGCATCCTTTGCCGATGGCTTGAACTATTACACGGAATTATTCGTCAATCGGCGCGGCTCGATCATGTTCGTCCCGCCGATTGACGCAGTGCGCAACTCACTTTTTTTTGCGGCAATCACCGTTACGCTTGCCGTGTCGCTGGGTGTGATCGCCGCGTATGCCCTAGCAGGTAATCAGCGCGGCGCGCGCCTGCTCGACCCAGTTTTCATGTTGCCGCTCGGCACCTCCGCCGTCACGCTCGGCTTTGGCTTTATCCTCGCGCTCGGCGATCTGCGCGCAAGCATTTGGCTCGTGCCGATCGCGCACACGCTCATCGCATTTCCGTTTGTCGTCCGCAGTCTGCTTCCGATGCTTCGTAGTATCCAGCCGCATCTGCGGCAAGCGGCGCAAGTGCTGGGCGCATCGCCCGCGCGCGTATGGCGCGCAATCGATCTGCCGATCGTGTTGCGCGCGGTGATCGTCGGCGCGGTCTTTGCGTTCACTGTCTCCATGGGCGAATTCAGCGCAACCGCGCTCGTCGCGCGCCCGGAAATGCCGACCATCCCGGTTGCCATTTATCGCTTTCTGGGACAACCTGGTTTGGTAAATTTTGGGCAAGCGCTGGCGCTCTCAACAATTTTGATGGTCGTCAGCGCAATAGCCATTGTGGCAATGGAAACCTTGCGCGTGGGCGAATCAGAGTTCTAAGCCAATGGCAAAACGCAAAGATACGACACGCGCGGCAAAACTTTTCAGCGACTTGATCACGCTTGCCGCGCCATCCCCTACGCTCGATCCAGGTGTGTGGCGCGATCAACCACACGGACTGAAACGTATGGGCAAGTTTCGATTTCAGTTACTGCATGAATGGCTCGTCGCAAATTTCAAGCCCTGTCGCGTCGCCGATATTGGCGGCGGCAAGGGCTTGCTGGCGTATCTGCTCCAGCAAAGCGGCTGGGACGCCACGGTCATTGATCCGTTGAACCAAGCCTTGCCCGACAAGTACAAAGACTTGATCACGGATCAGCGCGTTCGCATCGCACCCACCGCCAGTGTGCGGCATCTTGATTGCAAATTTGAATCGCGGATGACGGACGAATTCGATGTCCTGGTTGGCATGCACGCGCACGGTTGCAACGTCAAGATCATTGATGGGGCGTTTGCATTCAAACGCAGTTTTGTGCTAATTCCTTGTTGCATCATTGACGAGCCAGTTTATCCGCCGCATGGCATTCGGTGGCAACAATGTTTGCTCAATTATGCGCTCAGCAAACAGCGCGGCGTGTTACCCTTTCAACTCAATTTTAGCGGACAGAATATCGGTTTTTATTCGCGCGGCATGGGAGTTTAATTTTGAGCACGCTTGAAATTCGTCATGTCGTCAAAGCATTTGCTGGCGCGCCGCTCTTGCGCGAGGTATCCCTCACACTGGAACGCGGTGAAATCGTTTGTTTGTTGGGCGCAAGCGGGAGCGGCAAAACAACGCTCCTCCGCATCATCGCGGGCTTGGAACAAGCCGAGCACGGTTCAGTTTACTTTGACGGCAACGATATGCGTAATGTGCCAGTGCATCAACGCGAATTTGGCTTGATGTTCCAAGACCTCGCGCTCTTTCCACATCAAAACGTTTTTGAAAACGTCGCGTTCGGTTTACGCATGAAACATTTTTCGCGCGCGGCCATGCACACGCGCGTGGCTGAAACACTCGCGCTTGTCGGGCTGGACGGCTTTGCGACGCGCAACGTCAACCAGTTATCCGGCGGCGAGCAACAACGGGTCGCACTCGCGCGCTCGCTTGCGCCGCGTCCCCAGTTGCTCATGCTCGATGAACCGCTTGGCGCGCTCGACCGCATTTTGCGCGAACAACTCATCGGCGATCTGCGCGCGATTCTAAAACGCATCGGCATGACGGCGCTATATGTCACGCACGATCAAGACGAAGCATTCGCGCTGGCAGATCGCATTGCCATTGTGCGCGACGGGCG
This sequence comes from Chloroflexota bacterium, assembly GCA_037440365.1. Classification (GTDB taxonomy): domain Bacteria; phylum Chloroflexota; class Anaerolineae; order UBA4142; family UBA4142; genus JBBIUF01. The sequence goes on along the minus strand of JBBIUF010000007.1, from coordinate 18,539 downwards.
CATCGTGCAAAGCGGCACACCGGAAGCAATCTATCGCGCTCCGGTCAATGCCTTTGTCGCGCGCTTGCTCGGCTTGCCCAATCTTTTTCACGCGCACCTGCGTCCGGACGCGCGCGCAGAAACCGAGTTGGGAATCTTGAACGCCACCACGCCGCCGTCAAGCAACCCCGATGCCATCGCGCTGATTCGCGCCGAACATATTCAGCTTGTCGAACCAGCACACGGCATCGCGGCGCGCGTCCAAGAATGTACATTTCATGCCGGCAAATATCGCGTGCGCGTGATCACCGATCACGAGGCCGCCGTCATTCTCGAAACGGACCGCGCGCTCGCCATCGGCGCAACCGTTGGCTTGAAGATTGATCATGCGGAACTGATCGCGCCCGCGTAAACTTGATGTCTGGGCGGAAAAACCGAAAACTCGATTGTGCGTTTGCATTCTCATCAAAATAGAATACAATGGGCGCGCTTTTGGAGAAACAATGCCTGCGGTAGTAATCATTCCAACCTATAATGAAAGTGATAATATCCAAACCTTGGTTGGCGCAATCGTCGCCTTGCCAATTGGCGCGCACGTCATCGTCGTAGATGACAACTCGCCGGACGGCACGGGCGCATTGGTGGATGCCATGGCGCGCGACAATGCGCGCGTCCACGCGGTCCATCGTTCCGCCAAACTGGGTTTGGGCACCGCGCATATTGCCGGAATGCGTCAGGCGTTCGCGTTAAACCTCGATCCAATTTGCTCGATGGACGCCGATTTTTCGCATCATCCGCAGTACCTGCCCAGTTTAATCGCGGGGCTGAGCCAGGACGATGTACTAATCGGTTCGCGGTACGTCCGCGGCGGCGGGATGCAGGGACGCGATACAAAATTGCGCATGGTGAGTTGGGGCGCAAATTTTTTTGCGCGCACCATGCTCGGCTTGAAAGCAACCGATTGCACCTCGGGCTTTCGCGCATACCGCCGCGCCGTGTTGGAATCCATTGACCTCGATCAAATTTTTTCCAATGGCTATTCGTTCTTGATCGAAATGTTATTCCTCTGCCAAGCGCGCGGCTGGCGCGTCGGCGAAATCCCCATCATTTACGAAGACCGCCGCGCCGGCACCTCAAAAATTTCGCGCGCGGAAATTTACAAAGCCACCTACACCGTCTTGCGTTTGACTTGGCGGCGGATGCGCATGGCCAAAGACGCGCTGTTGCATCACGCGGATGCGACAGGCAAATAAATTTTTTTCAACGGAAGAGTAAACCCATGAGCGTTGTTCCCCACGAAGATATTCCTTGCAACTTGTGCGGCTCGCGTGATTCCACCTTGTTGTACCCCAGCACGCTCGTCAACCTCTCGCCGAACGCCGACGATTTTCGATGCACGAGCGCGGCGTATGGCGTGCATCCACCCATCGTGCGATGCAAGCAATGCGGCATGGTGTACGCCAATCCGCGCTGGGATGCGTCGCTCGTCAACGAAAGTTACAGCGTGGTCGAAGACCATACCTATGTCGAAGAACGCGAAGGACGGGTCTTGACGTTCGGGCGCAACCTGCAACCGTTTGAAACCATGGTCGCGGCGACCTCTGACACGCGCCGCTTGCTCGATGTCGGTTGCCATATCGGCGTCATGGTCGAGTTGGCGCAAGAACGCGGCTGGGAAGCATGGGGCGTCGAACCGTCCACCTGGGCATCGGAGCAAGCGCGCTCACGCGGCTTGCACGTCCTAACCGGCACGCTGAACGACGCCGGAGTGCCAGATAATTATTTCGATGTGGTGACGCTGTGGGATGTGGTGGAACATCTCACCGATCCCGCCGCGGAAATGCGGAACGTGCATCGCGTCTTGAAACCCGGCGGCATTTTTGCAATTCACACCATTGACATCGAAAGCGCGTTCGCCAAGTTCATGGGCGCGCGGTGGCCCTGGTTGATGGAAATGCACTTGTACTATTTTTCGCCGCGCACACTTGGCAAGATGCTCACGCAGAATGGCTATCAGGTCATCAGCTCAAGCGCGCAAGGACGTTTTTTGCGGTTGGGATATTTTATCACGCGGCTTGAACCGTACAGTAAATTGTTGTATCGTGCGCTCAACGCCATCGTCACCAAAATGAACTGGGGCGGCGTCGCCATCCCGGTCAACTTTGGCGACTTGTTCACGCTTTACGCCAGAAAAATCTAATGGCAGGTTTCAGATTGCAAAGGTCAAATTTTCAATTCAAGCATCTGCAATCTGCAATTTGAAATCTGAAATGTATCTTTCTACTCGCCGTCTCTTCACCGCCATTTTGTTTGTCGCGCTATTCGTAATGACGACGCGCGAGATCACCGACCCCGATTTCTGGTGGCATCTCCGTACCGGGCAATTCATCATCGAAACCCAGACGATTCCCCACACCGATATTTTCTCGTTCACGAATGCTGGGAAAACCTGGGTCACGCACGAGTGGCTCGCCGAGGTTTTCATCTACGCGCTGTACGCACTCGGCTCTTTTCCTCTGCTCACGCTCACATTTGCCGGTATCCTCACATTAACCTTTGGGCTGGCGTTTGCGCGTTGTGCGGGCAAGCCATACGTCGCCGCGCTGGCCGTGTTGCTCGCCGCTCTCGCCACCGCGCCGACCTGGGGCGTGCGTCCGCAAATGCTTTCGCTCCTGCTGACGAGCGTATTTTTATTTATTCTGGACAAATGGCAAGCCAGCGCTCATGCCCAGCGCACTTTTCTTTGGCTTCTTGTACCGTTGATGATTGTATGGGTCAACCTGCACAGCGGTTACGCACTCGGACTCGTAATCGTGGCAGTGTATCTTTTCGGTGAAATTGTGCAAACGATTGGCGAGCCGCGATCCCTGTCGCGCCTCGCAACCATCGCCCTGGTTTTCGTTCTCTGCCTTGCCGCCGTTCCGCTCAACCCCAACGGCGCAACCATGTTTGTGTATCCGTTTGAAACGCTGACCAGCCAAGCGATGCAGGCGTATATCCAGGAATGGTTTTCGCCGGATTTTCACCTCGTCGAATGGCAACCGTTTGCGTGGTTACTGCTCGGCACACTCGCGGCGTTGGCATTCTCCGGCAAGCGCGCCACGCTCACGCAAATTATTTTGCTCGTCGGATTTGGTTACGCGGGTTTGCGTTCCGCGCGCAACATTCCAATTTTTGCGCTCGTCGCCGCGCCGGTCCTCGCCGAACATTTATGGCACAGTATCGCGTCACGCAATTGGATCGCGCCAACGCCCAAACGCCTGACACGCGGAATGGGGATCGTCAATTGGGTGTTACTCGGCGTGATTATTGCGGCGGGCGCGTTGCGCGTGAGCATGGTCATCGAAAATCAGAGCGCGAGCGAACGCGAAAAATTTCCGGCGGCGGCGGTGGATTTTCTGCAAGCGCAAAAAATTTTCGCGCCGCTGTACAACGCCTATGGCTGGGGCGGCTATCTCATCTGGCGCATGTATCCGCAGACGCGCGTGTTCATTGACGGGCGCGCGGACGTTTACGGCGATGCGTTCATTGAAGAATTTTTGCAAGCGTATCGCGGCGGCTCGGATTGGCGCGCGCCGCTCGACCGTTACGGCGTGCGCGTGGTGCTGATCGAACCGGATGCGCCGCTGGTAGCGCAACTAGCGCGCGACGCGGCGTGGCAACCAGTGTATGCAGACAAGCAAGCCGTTATCTATACACGGTAAGCCAAACGTGATGCCCGTCTGAGGAATTTGTATGGAAATCATCAAACAAGCTCTGATGCAATGGGGCAACGCAATGCAATTGAGCATGGAGAATCGCACCCTGTTTTATTCTCCGGTGCTTGGACATTGGCGCGTCAAAAAGTGGGCCGGTCAGAAGGCGAAAAGCTTTCTCTATGATGGCGATGACTTTGGGAGGGCATTTGATACTTTGCTTGGCGCGCACGCCGCCGAACATTCCTCGAACCCCACCGAAGCTGACACGCCAACCGAAACCCCCTAGCCCAATTACCATTTTTGCGAATATGCGAACCGCGCAACGTCTTTTAGCGATCATCGGCTTGATCATTCTCATCGCGCTATTCCTCCCGAACACGCGATCACTCTACGAAGGCTTGGGGTATTTGCGCGATGTCGCGACGTATTCACCCACGCCGGCGCACGCGATCAATCCCACCGGACGGTACGCCGCGCTATTCGATCTCGTCCGTTTCCGCAACGCGGAACGCCTCTTGTATCTACGGCATCAGTTGGATCGTCCTGGGATCACCGTCACATCCATCGCAATCCCCAATTCGCAATTCGTTAATCTTTGGGTGCGCTTCAATGACTCGTCTGAACCGCTGACAATTTTTTCCGCGCACTATGATAAATTGCGCGACGATCCCAATTACCAAGGCGCATCGGATAACACGGCGGCGGTCAGCGTTCTGTTGGCAAGCATCCTCACGCTCGCGCAAAACGGCAACGCGGGCAATCGCGCCTTTCTCTTGACCGGCGAAGAAGAAACCGGCTTGCGCGGCGCCACCGCGTTTGTCGAGTATGCGCATGCAAATCACATCGCCATTCGCGCGATCGTAAATTTCGACAATCTGGGACGCGGCGCATTGATGATTCGCCCTTCGGCGCAAATTCCCGGTTTCGTGTTCACGCTACCGCTCATCGGCGATTTCGCGTTTGACGGGCAAACCATCCGGCCCAGTCCCGCGTATGATTTAGCAAACGCGCAACTCGCACAAAAATTAGCGCGCGCGCAACCATCCATCCTGGTGTCGGAAAAATTTACCGCCGTCAGCGATTCGAATGTTTTTCAAGCGCAGGGCATCGCCACGGTGATGATCAGCGGCTCGGATATGTACTATCTGGAGCAAACCTGGCACACCTACGCCGACCGCATCGAATTGTTGGATGAGCAAAACTTGGATGCCGCTGACCAACTCATCGAGAAAATGCCATGACGTGGTATAATTGCGCAAGACACATCACAATTAAAGATGGGGGAAATTGGAATGAATCTAGTGCGTTTGGGCAAGACTGAAATTGAAATCAGCCCGTTGGGCATTGGCGCGTGGTCGTGGGGCGACAAGACATTTTGGCAATACGGGCAAGGGTATGACGCAAGCGACGTAGACAAGGCGATCCAGGCGAGTCTCGATAGCGGAATCAATTTCTTCGACACCGCCGAGGTCTATGGCTTTGGCGCATCGGAAAAATTATTGGGCGCATACTTGCACGCGCACCAGTCACCGATTGTCATC
>JBBIUF010000007.1:0-13311 GCA_037440365.1 Chloroflexota bacterium | reverse complement strand
CAAAATTTTTTCCGTTCCCGTGGCGTTGGAGCAAAGGGAATTTATTGAGCGCATTGCGCGGCAGTTTGAAACGGCTCGGCGTGCCGCGCGTGGACCTGTACCAAGTGCATCAAGCTGTGCCACCCGTTTCACCAGAAACCTGGATGGCGGCAATGGCAGACGCGGTAGAAGCCGGGCTGACGCGCGCCGTCGGCGTGTCAAATTACAACGCCGTATGGACGCGGCGCGCGCACGCCGCGTTGGCAACGCGCAACCTTCCGCTCGCATCGAACCAGGTCAAGTACAGTTTGCTCGACCGCCACATCGAACGCGATGGCACACTGCAAGCGTGCCAAGAACTGGGTGTCACGATTATCGCTTACAGTCCAATTGAGATGGGCATGTTGACCGGCAAATATACGCCGGAGAATCCGCCGCCCGGCTTACGCGGACGCCGCTATAGCCGCGCATATCTGGCGCGGATTGCGCCGCTCATCGCTACCCTGCGCGAGATTGGCACGGCACACGGCAAGTCGCCATCCCAGGTTGCAATCAATTGGACCATCTGCAAAGGAACTGTGCCGATCCCAGGTGCGAAGAATGTGCGGCAAGCACAGGAAAATGCTGGCGCATTGGGCTGGCAACTCACCGCGGCTGAAGTTGCCGCGCTCGATGCGACAAGCGTGGCGGTTAGTGGTTAGCCTGCGCGGGATTGGTTTCTAAATTACCAGAACGCAGAGAAAATAAAATTTTCTCTGCGTTCTGGGTTACAATAGATGCATACTTGTTCAAAGGAAGATGATGGAACAATTCACAAAACTCGCGCGCTGGTTTATGGTGGCAATCCTGGTATTGCTCGTCTTGGGCGGCGGCGCAGTGTATTGGGCAACCCGCCCGTTGGAACCAATGCCAGAAGCACTCACCGCATTGCAATCAGATGATACCATGCTCGTGGATACATCGCAATGGATTGTGTTTCGTCCGCGCGCCGCCATGCCAACAACCGGGTTTATCTTTTATCCGGGCGCATTGGTTGACCCGCGCGCCTATGCGCCGATGGCACGCGCCATTGCGGCGCAAGGTTATCTTGTGGTGGTGGTGCCAATGCCCTTTAACTTGGCGCTCTTGGCAACTAGTCGCGCGCACCAAGTCCAAGTCTTTTTCCCTCAGATGCAAACCTGGGCAATCGGCGGACATTCACTCGGCGGGGTCGCCGCCAGCATGTTTGTCAAATCAAATCCTGACCCGATTAAAGGTCTAGTTCTGTGGGCCTCCTACCCTGCCGACACCGATAGTCTAGCCCAGAGCGGCGTGGCGGTCGTTTCGATCTCGGCGACGAATGACAAACTCGCAACACCAGACAAGATCAACGCTTCACGTCCGCTGTTACCATCGAATACACGCTATGTCGTGATTGATGGCGGCAACCACGGGCAATTCGGTTGGTACGGTAAGCAATCCGGTGACGGCGACGCCACCATATCCCGTGAGGCACAACAAAGTCAAATTGTCCAAGCCACCGTTGATTTGCTCAAGACTCTGCGCTAAGCCAGCGCCAGTGATCACGATAAAACGTGACGGGCTGGATGCGTGTTACATCCAGCCCGTCACGTTTCGCAAAACACTAGTCAATCACAACTGCGGTGCGATCCTTGAGATAATCGTCTACTTCACTGCGCGCTTTTTGAAACGCGCGGAGCAACCCATCGTCTTGCCCTTTGTACGCGCCCAATGTCCGTTTGGCGCACGCCGTGCATCCCATCAACGCTTTATAACGATCCGGGTTGCAGTCCATACAACTGCATTGTTTGATCATCATCAGAGAAAACGCCAGACTATCAGGATCGTCCTCGGGCAAACTAGCCACCCGTTTGGTGAGTTCACGCCATTTGCCGTTCCGAACGCTTGAGAGCGAAGAAATGCTTTTATGCGGAAAGAGAATTTCTGCGCGCATCGTCATTCCATTCCTTTCTATGTTAACACGGACGCGGAGCATGTCCGCACAGGTTTATACCTAACATGCGAAAAAAACGCGGCAAGCAAACCGTACCCCCGATTCTGTTCTGTCCGTCATCTGTCTCGTGAGTCCAGCGATCACTCGCTCAACTCAATGCGGTCGTGATTACCGTGCAGAGCGTTACTCTACATTAGCATCACCACTGCGACGGGAACTGACTGCGCTTGCACGCGAGCCAATCCCCCCCGCCTTGCTCCCAGTTGGACATTCACCCAGCCGCCGCAATTGCTTGCGACGCTGGTGGGCTCTGACCCCACCGTTTCAGCCATCACTCGACGCTTGCGCGCCAAGCTGGATTACTTTCTGTTGTAGTTGTCGTCGCGCATCACTCACGCGATGCGTGCCCGCACTTGCTGTTTCATGCGGCAACCGCGCTTGGACTTGCATACAAGCCGGGAGTCGGGAAGTTCCTCTCGCTAAAAGCGAGCGACGGATCGTCTGCTTGCCACGTACAAGCAAATGAGTCGGCAGGGAATCGAACCCTGAACCCACAGCTTAAAAGGCTGTTGCTCTGCCAATTGAGCTACCGACCCACGTAGACTTGCAAAATTTTAACGTTTGCTAGACAAGAAAAAAGGCGCGAACCGCTTGGCTTCACGCCCGGTAGATGAAAAACCGCTCAACTACAGCCTGCCCACAACGTCAATTGTCAAAACGTTCGCACCCATAATTTACCACAACTAGGGGGTTGTTGTCAAGCACGCCACAAAATTTTCCCAAGGTCGTTTATTTAATGCCCACGCGAATGCGATAACTGAAATACCACGGCACGGTGCCTTGACCTAGCGCGCGCTTGGCTTGCGCGCGAAATTCCGGCACACCGATTTCCGCTTCGGTCATGCCATGTTCCAACAACGCCGCTATCCCGCCCTGACTAAGCGCCAAGCCCACCAAACGATCCGCGTCGCCTGGTTCGATACTATGCACCGTCAGTTCCTTGACAAAGCGAAATTTGCCGCTCGCTTCCATCCGCGCGAGATGCTCGTGCTTTTTCCATTTGACGACGCCGTGATACCATCCGCTCGCCTCGCCGATTTTTTGCGCTTGCGCTTGAAACGCCATATCCACGCGCTCCGCCGCCGGATTGATCGTGGGAGGCCAATCGCAATCAAAAGCGGCAAAGACACCCTCGGGACGCAAGATGCGCGCGATCTCTGCAAACGTGGAGGTAGGTTCCATCCAGTGTAGCGATTGCGAACAGGTCACAATGTCGGCGCATCCATCCGGCAAACCAGTCGCGTGGGAATAGCCCGCCGTATAGCGCACGTTCGGCGGCACGCCACGCGCCTCGGCTTGCGCGCGCATCTCATCGTTCGGCTCAATGCCAATGATCGCGTCCGCGCGATCCGCCCATAGGCGCGTGGATATACCCGTGCCGCAACCCAGGTCAACCACCAAACGCGGGCGTTCGATCTGCGCGATCTGGGTCAGAATGTCGAGAATGACAAGCGGCGGTTGCGGGCGATGCGCATCATACACATCGGCGAATCCGTTAAAGCGGGCAACATTTGCGGCAAGGTGCAATGGGGTTGAATCCAATGTCTCATCTCCACGATCAAATTCGATTTTCAAATTGGCGGCCACGGCACGGGGGGCCAATCGTCCGATGGTGCTGGAAAAGTACCTTGTTCGATCAAGGTGTCCAGCCGTTCGCGCAATGCTTTGATTTCGCGGCTGGAAAGCAATGGCTTGAGTTCGGCAAACAAGGACTCGGGCGCCGCCAAGCGTGTCTGTAAAAGGCATAAATCGTCAATAATTTTCGCGGGAATTTTTTGCTCTGTGAAATCCCAGATCACGGTTCGCAATTTAGGATATTCGTGGAACGTGACGCCGTGATCAATGCACCAAATTTTACCGTCCGTGCCAAGCAGAACATGCCCGCCTTTACGGTCGGTATTATTGATCACGGCATCAAATACCGCAATGCGTTTCATTTCATCGCGGTGCTCGTCACGTAACGTGAAAAAGTTTTGATCCTCAACCGTTGCCACAAACCACTGCACCATGCCCAACCCTTGCGGACCATCGCGCAAAATTGTTGGCGGCACATTCGGAAAGCCGAGCGCGACGCTGAGCCGGTACGCCGCATATTCGCGATTTGCCAGCGAGCCGGTTGGAAAATCCCAGAGCGGTCGCTCGCCGCGACATGGTTTGTAAATTGCCGGGGTCTCGCGCTTGCCATTCCGCACAGTAACCAGGAACGTATAATTCGAGCCCCACGGCACGAGACCCTCAACGTCTATTTTTCCCGTTTGAAGAACCTGCGCCGCATCGTCGGGAATGGCTTGCGCTTGCGACCAATCTTGATTCGCCATGTCTTTTTGCTTGCCCATAGCTCACACGCGCTAGTTGAGCGTTGCTTTTGCGCCGTGCCCGTTCCGCTTGGGGCAAAAATGCCCTTCGGGATCAATCGGCCTGCCGCACAAGACACAGGTTGGGCGACCGCCTGCAACCACTGTCACGGCATGGCGCGCGAGCACACGCATCTGCTCTGCGGTCGCCCAAAAGCGCACGGCATTGACCACCGCCGGATCATCGTCTTCTGGCAATTCATACGCCACTAGAACGATCAAGTTGGTTTCCGCGTCCACGCCCAACCCCAATTGCCCAATGCGAAAGAGCGGGTCAATCGGCTCTGCCAATTCCATGTGGGTTGCCGAGACAGATGGCGCAGGCGCATCCAGCCCAAGTCGTTCCAGCAATTCATCAATCCCATGCGCCAACGCCGACATTTGCTCTTTTTCTGTAACGAGCGTGACTAGCGTAACGCCTTGTTGAGCTTGCAGGAAAAAAGTGCGCTTACCAGGTTTGCCCATCGCGCCCACCGTAATATGTGTTACCGGATTCAGGTCATGCAAGATATTGGACTCTGGCATCGTGTGCTCTTCCTTTCGCGGTTCCTCTGATTTTTTGGGTAGTTCGATTTTGAATTTTGGAAATTTGGGCGTGTCATTCAGCCGCAACAACATGGATCCATGTTCGCCAAACGCAAACGCCGTGATCGATGCTGGGCTGATCGCAATCTTGTTGAATTGGTTCAAGTCCATGCCCAAATAATGCGCGATCACCGCTTTGAGCGGATCGGCGTGCGAGACCACGGCGACGATCTGATCCGGGTGCGCGGCAACAATGGCATCGAGCATCGCCACCATGCGCGTTTGCATTTCACCGATGGTTTCGCCACCGGGAAATCTAAAATCGGATGGATGCGCGAGCATTTGTTTCCATGCGTCGGTCGCTTCCAACTCTTTGACCGTTTTGCCTTCCCACTCGCCCGCGTGGGTCTCGCCCAATTCTTCGCGAATGTGAATTTCCAATTTTTGACACGCGGCAATCGCCTTTGCCGTATCCAATGCACGATCCAACGGGCTAGAATAAATTGCGTTAAGCGGAATTTCCGCTAGGCGTCGCGCGGCGGCATCCGCCTCACGTTGCCCTTTCGCATTCAGATGCACATCGGGGATCCAACCGGCGAGCCGTCCGGCTTGCAAATAATCATTACTCGCGTGACGAATCAAAAGAAGAATGGTCATTGCGTCAACTGCCATGCGGTTAAATTATCCAGCGATGTTTTTTCTTCCGCGCTCAAACGAAAATCCACCACGCCGAGCAAGTCATTCAATTGTGCGACGTTGTTCGCGCCGATGATCGGGCTGGTGATCACGGGGTTTGCCAACAGCCACGCGAGCGCAACTTGGGACATGGTTTTGCCGCGCGCCTGGGCAAGCCTATCGAGCGCATCAAGCAAATCCATCGCGCGCTCATCGTTGATCAAACGCGTCATCCGATCATTGCCTGCGCCGCGCGTGCCTTGCGGCACAGCTTTGCCCCGCCGATATTTGCCCGTCAGAAAGCCGCCTTGCAAGGGCGAGTACGGGATCACGCCAATGCCTTCGAGCGCGCACAGCGGTTGCAATTCACGCTCGAACTCGGCGCGCCAAACCAGGTTGTAATGCGGCTGAACGCAAACCACCGCCGCGAGGTTGCGTTTGTCGCTGAGCCACAACGCGCGTTCTGTCTGCCACGCCGGAAAATTCGACAAGCCGATATAACGCACCTTGCCCATCCGCACCAAATCGTTCAGCGCATCCAAGGTCTCGTCAAGCGGCGTCGCATCGTCTGGCGCATGGCACTGATAGAGATCGACGTAATCGGTTTGCAACCGCGTGAGCGAATCATCCATCGCTTTCATCAAGTGCGCACGCGACAAACCCTCGCCGTTGGGGCCGTCCCACATGCGCCCGCGCGCTTTGGTTGCCAGCACAATTTGCTCGCGCGGTTTCGTGCGCATCCAATTACCAATATACGATTCGGCGACGCCGCCTGGATTGCCGGGGGCCCAGCGCGAATACACGTCCGCCGTGTCAATAAAATTAATGCCTGCCGCAAATGCCGCGTCAAATACTTGGTACGCATTCGCTTCATCCGAAGTCCAACCGAACGTCATTGTGCCGAGACACAATTCGGAAACTTTTAACCCAGTTCGGCCCAACCTGCGGTATTCCATCATTCCTCCCATTTACGTTTTGCTAAAATTATTCTACCTGCGCTAGCCGCAACAATTCGGCAAATTCGCTCAACACCATCGCAGTGGCACCCCAGACCTTGTGTCCGTTGATCGCGAAAAAGGGCACCCGCACCAAGACGCCGCGAATATCCCAGGTTTCGATGGAGACGTTGTCGGCATTCATAATGGCGCGCAACGGCGTTTCAATAATCTCGACTACTTCGCCCGGTTCGGGATGCACGTTGGGACGCACCGGCGCAAACGCGATAAACGGCGTCAAGCGAAAATTGCTCACTGGAATATACACCGGCGATAACGGCGCACCAAGAGTTTCGATGGCGTTGGTTTCGATGCCCAGCTCCTCGTGCGCTTCACGTAACGCGGTTTCTTGTAACGACTCGCCCGCTTCTTGCGCGCCGCCTGGCAACGCGATTTGTCCCTTGTGTGATTCGACGGCATCGGTGCGGCGGGTCAAAAAAAACTCTAGCTCGGCGTGCTGAGGATAAAGCAAAAGCAAAACGCCCGCTTCGCGCGGTTGCAGATCAGCGGGAAGCGGGAACACGTCGCCTGGACGTGGCTGGGGCATCATGTGCATTTGCGCGGGCCGACCCGGACGGGGCAAGGTCAACGCGCGGCGAACTTGATCAAGCATCACGCGGCGCATTGTACCGAAAACACGCGGCCTGGTCAAGCGGGATATGATTGACGCCGTCACTTGTCAGTGCTAGAATTAATGGGAGGTGCAACTATGCCAACGCCTAATCCAAAAATCGCGGAAGATTTGCGACGCGCTAGAGAAAAATTAGCGCAACTAAAAGCGCAGAAATTAAAACTCTTTCCGCCCAATCTGCATCCGTTTGCCGAACCAGATCATTATCCACATGATTATACGCCGGAACAAATTCACCTGCGCAATCAATTGATCGCGCAGATCGAAATCGTCGAAAAGCAGATTGACGAATTGCAAGAGCGGCTCTATCAACCCTAACCCGCCGCGCAACTATTTGCGCGCGCCCTGTGCGACTGGACATTTTTGCCAATGGGAGCATTGTCCCATTGCGCCAGGTGCATCGCGCACATACACTTGACGCGCTTGCGCCAAACGCACTGTCACTTGTCCGAGGAGAATCGATGAACAAGCTCGTCACGCTCACCTTCGTCGCACTAGGCATGTTCTGGCTCGCCGCGTGCGCCACGCCTACCACTGTGCCAGCCGCGATACCTGCCAAGTCAGCCACACTCAAAGCAACACTTGCTTCTACCAATGTACCTGCCGCGCCAGCAGAAACAGCCACGCCTATAACGCGTCTGCCATCGCCAACAACGTCACCCACAATTCCTGCGCCCACCGTCGCGCCGACCAACACGCCTGCGCCCACACCCGTCAAGCCTGGTCTGTACGTGACCGACTTGCGAGTTGATCCAAATCCACCCACGCGCGGCGCGGAATTAAATTTTTACCCAATGTTTCTAAACACGACCGGGACGGTGCAGAATTTCAAATGGATCGTGTATATTTTCCGCGCGGACACACCCACCAAATCTTTTGGCGAAACCACGTCATTGCTCACGGCAATTCCAACGAGCGGCGGGGAATTCAAATCGTTGGGTTTTTGGAAACTGCCGCTCGGTGGTCCGTGCGATTATTTCTTTGCGCGCGTTGCCTGGTTTGATCCCAACAATCAAGTAATCAACTTTACAACGCCGGACGGCAAAGTCTTCGAAAAAGGTCTCACGGTTTGCCCACCACCCGCGCAAGCGCCATCGGCAACCCCCGCCGCGCCGACGATCACGCCGACTCCTAGTCCCGATGTCTATGTGATTGATTTACGCACCGATCCCGACCCGCCCACGCGCGGATCAGAATTGAATTTTTACCCAACGTTCGCCAACACGACGGGTAATCCATTGAACTATAAATGGAAAGTGTATATTTTCAAATCCGACGATCCCACCAAGTCGTATGGTGAAACTACAACCACCGACACAACAATTCCTGCCAGCATCAATGAACAGCACTCGCTTGGCTATTGGAAGTTACCGCTCGGTGGACCCTGCGAAAATTATCTTGTCCGCGTCGCCTGGTTCGACGCCAATAACAAAATAACCGTGTTCCCCAACTTTGACAAAAAACCGTTCGAGCATCCCTTGACGGTTTGCCCGCCGTAAGCCCAAACTGCAAATCATGTCATCGCAACAGCGCGCAATGCCGCTCGCCACGGCATCGCGCGCTGTTTTTTTTGCGGAGGATAAAAAGGAGGCACTACCGAAAAGCTAAACCCAGTTCGAATAAAACGCTCGTCCAATTTTCAAACTAGAGGAGACTTGTGAACAAATATCTATTCACGCTGACAGCGGTTGCGCTGATTGGGTTGCTGGGCGTTGCGTGTTCCACGCCAACAAGCGCGCCAGCGCCAACATCCGCTCCAGCCGCCGCGCCAACAGTCGCGCCGCAACCGCCAACATCCACCGTGCCGGCACTCCCGACGGCAGTGGTGCCGACCGCCGCGCCCCAACCGGTTGCCGCCACGCCGCAACCTACTCCAGCCGCGCAACCAACTGCCGTGCCACAACCGACCGCCGCGCCCAAACCGCCAACTGTGGTTTCGCAATTACCAGCGGGCTTGTTCGTAACCAACTTGAAACTCGTGCCAACGCAACCCGTCTTTAATAGCCCCATCTCATTCGCCGTGACGTTTGCCAACACCACGAACGCGGTCCAAACCTTCAAGTGGATCGTCTACATTTTCCGCGCCGACACACCGACCAAATCGGACAATGAGACGAGCGCGCAAACCACCAACATTCCAATTGGCAGTAACGAGTTCAACGCGCTCGGCACCTATCGTTACGGCGCCACCGGCAATCCATGCGAATATTTTTTCGCGCGCATTGGCTGGCTCGATGCCAATAACAAGATCACGTACTTTACCAACACCGACGGCCAAGTGTACGAAAAAGGTTTTTCAATTTGCGATCAAACCCTCGTGCCAACCGCTGTCCCGCAGGTTGTGCCGCCGACGGCAACTGCGCCACCGCCCGGTCCCGGCTTGTTCGTATCCAACTTGCGCTTGCAACCCTCCGACCAACCGCAACATAATCAAGATGTGACCTTTTTTGCCACGTTCAACAATACCACCAACGCCGCTCAAACGATGACCTGGCGCGTCTATATCTTTAGAGCAGATGCACCGGAAAAATCAAATATCGAAACAACCAACCTGCTCACCACGTTCCCGGTGGGTAGCGGCGAAGTTCAATCGCTGGGCAAATTCAACTATGGCGTCACCGGCTATCCATGCGATGTCTTTTTTGCGCGCGTTGGCTTTATTGACGCGAACAATCAGATTTTCTACTTTACGACACCGGCGGGCAAAGTATACGAAAAACAATTTTCGGTGTGTAACTAGCCCACTGAAACCAGAACCCCGCTTTCATACCGAAAGCGGGGTTCTACTTTTTCAGCGCGAATCAAACAATCGATCCACGGCTTCAGCCAGTTGCGTCAGGTTGCTCACCTCTTGCACAGTATCGCAGTGCGGATAGTATTGCAACATATCGCTATCGCCACTGCCCCACAGCCGCGAGTTTTCCGGATTCAGCCACACCACGCGCCGCGCACGCCGCTTGATCTCCTGCAACATGTCCACGCGCGGATTCAGAAAATTGTTGCGCCCGTCGCCAAGAAAAATCACGGTCGTGCGATGATCCACCGTGTCCATATAGTCTTTGCAAAAATGCGCAAGCGCATAACCCAGGTTCGTATTGTAATGGCCGGACGGATTATCCGCGAGCGCGCGTTCAACCGCCACTTCAGGGCGATGGTGCGCGAACTCGGCGCTAATATCGTTAAGGTCATCAATGAACACGAAACTGCGCGCGCTGTGAATTTGATCTTGCAATTCGTACACCATGCGCAACATGAATTCGACGACCGGCCGCACCGAGGTGGACACATCGCAGATCAATACGAGTTTCGGTTTAAGATGCCGCCGCTTGTGTTGCAGAAAAATCGGCACGGTCGCGTTGCGGAGATTGGCGCGGATGGTGCGCTTGGCATCCAAGATGCCGCGCTTGCCGCGCCGCTGACGCAATGCCGCGCGTGAGCGCAACCGCGCCGCGAGCCGCCGCACCTGGTTTTTCAAATCGGCGATCTCACGCGCGCCGAGCGTGTTGAACGAGCGATTCATCAAATCGGACAAGCGCAACGGCTGACGCTCGCGCGGTTCTTGCGCCGCGTTCTGCGCGATCTGCGCGCCGACATATTGCTCAAATTGTTCCTCGAGCCGCTGTAAATTTTCTTCGGCGAGTTGCCCCAGGCGTTGCAAGGTCTCGCGGCGCAGGCCCATCGCTTCAAGTTTGGCAATGAGTTGTTGCATCAACGCGCGGATCTCATCGTCCGAGCCAAGTTGGCGCAACATGCGGCGCGAAAGCCAGGACTGTTGATGCGGATGCCGCGCCAAAGGCACACCGGCTTGATTGCCCAGCCGCTCCAACTCTTCGCGCGTCGGATTTGCGCCTTCAAGCAAATAGCGCATCAATTGCTGTAACTTGGCATCGTCACCGAGCATATCGCGCAAAGCGTCTTTCATACTTTGCATCTCGTCGGGCGATAACTCGGCATTCGGATCGAACAGGGGCGGACCGCCACTGCTGAAATAGAACGGAAATAGTTTTTCAAATTCCGGCACGTCCGCCGCGTCCTTGACGAGCGTCGTCCGTAACGCGGCGCGAAACAGATCACGATCCATCACGCCTAAATGGTCTATGGCGCGGAACGCATCCGCGCTTTCCGCGAGACTGACGCGCACACCCGCCGCGCGCAAGCCCGCGATAAATTCTACGATTCGCTGATCCATAATCACCTCACGCGCCAAACTATACGCCGATTGATTCAAGTGGTCAATGGGTCACTTTTTTTGCCAGCCGATAAAAAATAGCGCGAGTGAATTCGCTTCACTCGCGCCGTTGCGAACAATTTGGCAAACCATCACTCCTCAGAAGCAACGCTCGTCGTCGTCCACGCGCCTGCCACGGCGGCAATCTGTTGCGGTTTGTGAATCAGAATCGGCAGGCATTGCGGACAAATCCAGTTTATCTTGCCGGCATATTTCAACTGCAATAACGGAATTTGATCGCTGGTGCGTTCGCAACGCACACAACATTCTTGATCAGGATTCATTCGATTTTCCTCTCCTCAGGTTTTTAGCGTTTCGTTGGCGGCAAGCGATACCGGGTCGCGCCACTCGCGCCGCGATCGTCGTCCTTGTCATCGCTCACATTGAATTCGCCGAGAACCCGTTGCGCGCGCTGGACATCATGCTCATGCTTGAGCAAAACCGTCAACGTCGTCTCCAAAGTTTTCGCGTCGAGATTCTTGGCGTTGAGTGTGACCAACGCGCGCGCCCAGTCAATGGTTTCGCTGACGCTGGGATGTTTCTTGAGATCAAGTTTGCGCAGGCGTTGCACCAACTCTACCGCTTGCTGTGCCATTTGTGGCGCAAGGTCCGGCACTTGCATTTTGACGATCCGCAATTCGGCTTCGCTGGTTGGATAATCAATGAACAGGTAGAGACAGCGCCGCTTGAGCGCCTCCGACAACTCGCGCGTATTATTGCTCGTCAGGATCACGAACGGCAAATGTTTCGCTGTCAACGTGCCAAGTTCTGGCACACTCACCTGAAAATCGCTCAACACTTCCAAGAGAAATGCTTCAAACTCGGCGTCGGCACGATCGATTTCGTCAATCAACAACAACGCCGGATTTTCCGAAACAATGGCGCGCAACAGCGGACGCGGCAACAAAAAACGTTTTGAAAAAAACACATCTTCTTCCGCCGCCAGTTTATCCGCCGCTTGCGCGAGCGTCGTCGTGTCGCGCAAAATATCCTGAAGCTTGTCACGCAATAATTGCGTGTAGAGCATTTGCTTGGCATATTCCCATTCGTACAACGCCTTGGTTTCGTCCAGCCC
The DNA here is from genome assembly GCA_037440365.1 of Chloroflexota bacterium. Lineage (GTDB taxonomy): Bacteria > Chloroflexota > Anaerolineae > UBA4142 > UBA4142 > JBBIUF01. Next base: position 835 of record JBBIUF010000007.1, on the reverse strand, counting down.
TTCGTAACATTGCATCCGAATTAGTTCACGCTGGACGGCCGCCGCCCACGCCTTGCCTAATGCAGTCTTGCCGACGCCCGCCGGTCCTTCGACCAGCACTGGCTTTTGCAAACGGTCGGCGAGAAAGATCACCGTTGCAATTTCGTCGGTGGCGATATATTGTTGCGCGGCAAGTGCGTGCTTGACTTGCGCGATATCTTTGAACATGGTTCTCCTTTGGCAATTTACGAATTGCCTATTGCGAATAACGTGCGCTTACGCAATCACTTTTGACTGACCCCTACCGTCACCGCCACGCCGAGGTGATCGGATGCGGTGCTCGGTGGAATTTGGAAATCGCGCACGGTGAGATCGGGCGAATGCCAGATGTAATCAATGCGTTCAGTCGGTTGATCCGAGGGCCATGACCAGCCCTTTCCAGTTCCAACTTCGGCAAACGCATCGTTCAAGCCGCCATCGCGCAACATTTGAATTTCTTGCGCGTCGGGGGTTGCGTTCAAATCGCCGACAAACACGGTGCGCGCGCGCTGGTTCCAAAAATTCAGAATCACCGGCGATTGTTGTTGGCGAATCAGCGTGTCGCCTTCAATATGATGATAATGCGTCACAACAAACAGTAATTCGTTGCCGCCGCCAACGTCAATCTGCGCCCACAGCAAGCCGCGTTTCAAAAGCAAATCGCGCGGCGGCAGAGGTTGCTCACCCGATTGCTTGATCGGATAACGCGAGAGAATGGCATTTCCCCACACGCGGTTCGCCGTCGGTCCGTAGACAAACGGCATGTGCAAACGCCGCGACAGCCACATGGCTAGATCAAGTGAGCCATCAATGTACC